>NZ_LKBC01000001.1:748596-791192 GCF_001400005.1 Pseudoalteromonas sp. P1-30 | reverse complement strand
CTTCTCTTTGTGCATTTTTGTATTAAAGATCAATAAATCACAAAGAGGTTTAGAGACGCTTCGTTTTTAGAGAAGTAACTAACATTTTTCGCGAGCAAGCTTCGCGCCTACAGCGAGCCTTAACAGCAGAGCTTAATGACCCCTGTAGACGCGCAGCTTGCTGGCGTTTTAAAAGCAACGCTTTTACCCTAGTGTTAACCCCCTTAATTTGAGGCGGCTAAGTCAGCTTCAGCATCGGCAAGCATAGCAAACTCTTCATCTGCACTTTTAGCGACTAAATGCTTAGCGCTATAACCAAAGTAATAAGCTGCACCAATCACAAATAGCACTACGGTGTATAAAAATGCACGAGGGTCAAACGCATACACACCCGTTAATGCAATAAGCGATAACACTAGCGCAATACCCGATGTAACCACGCCACCTGGCGTTTTATACGGGCGAGCTAAATTAGGTTGCTTAATACGTAACATAATATGGCTCAGCGCCATTAACGCATACGATACCGTTGCACCTACCACCGCCATGGCCAGCATTAAATCGCCCTCACCACTCAGTGAGGCAATAAACCCAAAAATAGCGGGTACAATTAACGCACGCGCGGGTACTTTGCGCTCTGTAGTAATTGATAACGAACGCGGCAAATAGCCCGCACGCGAAAGCGCAAACACTAAACGACTATAACCATAAATAATCGAAAAGAACGACGCGACCAGCCCCGCTAAGCCTAAAATATTTACCACAGTGGCTAAGTTTGTATTGCCCGTGGCGTTAAGCGCATCAACTAAAGGAACTGCACTGGCGCCCATTGCGTTTGCACCACCGGCAGCAGGAACTAATACCACAACAAGTAAAGCGGTAAACAGTAAAAATAACATAGCGCCAATAATGCCTTTAGGTACATCTTTAGCTGGGTTTTTAGCTTCTTCGGCTGCAAGCGGCACGCCTTCTACTGCTAAAAATAACCACATAGCAAAAGGCAATGCAGCCCACACACCATACCAACCAAGTGGTAAAAATTCATTTGCACCTGCGGCATTAGTTACCGCAACATCAAATAAATTAGCCGCGTCAAAATTAGCAATTAACGCCACGGCGGTGGCAATAATAGCCAATACTGCTAAACCACTTATCACCATCATTACTTTTAGCGCTTCACCCACACCCGCTAAGTGAATACCCACAAACGTTAAATAAAACAGTGCATATACCCACGGGCCATTAAAACCCGTTAACGCCTCAACCGCCGAGCCAATAAATATAACAATGGCGGCGGGGGCTAATGCATATTCAATTAATACCGCAAGGCCAGTTAAATAACCCCCAGCTGGGCCCATTGCTTGTCGTGCAAAACTGTAACCGCCACCCGCCGCAGGAATTGCTGCCGACATTTCAGCAAGCGATAACACCAGCGTTAAATACATTATTGCCATTAACACGGCAGCAATGGCAAATCCGCCCCAGCCGGCTTCGGCTATGCCAAAGTTCCAGCCTGCAAAGTCGCCCGAAATTACATACGACACCCCTAGCCCTGCAAGCAATAACCAGCCCGCAGTGCCACTTTTTAACTGCCTTTGTGCAAGATACTCTTTATTGTTATTAGACATATTGACCTCTTTTTATGGTTTTATTCCGCGATTAAAAAATTTGTGGTTTGAACCTGATGCTCTATTACATCGTCTTGTGTTCTGTCTTTTAAGTTAACCCCAGTAAGCCCGCACTTTTTGGCCTCTTGCAGTAAATATACGGCTCTTCGGGCAGCCTCAAAGTAGCTAAGCCCTGCAGGGCGAATGTTAGAAATACAATTACGACAGGCATCATTTAGCCCCGTTTTTGGCTCCCACGTTAAATAAAGGCCAAGGCTGTCGGGGGAGCTAAGCCCCGGGCGCTCACCAATTAATACCATTACCACTTGTGCATTTAGCAGCTCGCCAATGTCATCACCAATCGCTACGCGGCCTTGCTCTACTAGGGTAATTGGCGCAATTTTATAAGGTGAGGGCTCAGTAGGAAGCTGCTTTAAAAGCTCGCTTATAAATGGCGCTGCGTTTTTTTGTACCGCCAGCGACGAAAGCCCATCAACTACTACAATGGCTAAATCGTATTGTGCCTGAGTACTGCTTTGCCTATTTTGCATAGTGTTTAAAAGCGTTGTACGCCCTGCTTGGTTTAGCTTTCGGCCTAAATCGGGGCGCTGTAAATAGGTAACACGATCAACTGCCTCACTTTGTACACTTAGCGGTTTTTCAACCTCGCTAAGCGCATCAATAGCACTGAGAGTTTTTGTCATTTCGCTAATATCTAACGGAAAGTTAACCGCATCGCGCGCCTGAGCATGCGATAGCTGAAACGCTAGCATTTCAGATGTAGGTAAACTAATGCCTGCGCGGCCAAGGCCTATACGGGCATCGGTAAAACGACGTAAATCGCTCCATGGGTTTTCAACCACTTTGCCATTATCGTGATCGTGGCTGCTTTGCGTGTTTATGCTTTTAACCGCTTTCATTACATCCCTCCTTGTACTGCTTTTAATGGCTTAGCAAAGGCAGTTGGTAAGGTGTTCGATAAAATAGTCTCGGCGGTATTTTCCATAATTTTCATTTTGCTAAGCCACGCTTCAAACTCGGGCGCTGGGCGCGAGCCTAAAACCCGGCGCACATATAAGGCATCATGAAATGAGGTAGTTTGGTAATTAAGCATAATATCGTCCGAGCCTGGAATCCCCATTACAAACGAGCAACCCGCCACGCCTAATAAGGTGAGTAAGTTATCCATATCGTTTTGGTCGGCCTCGGCGTGGTTGGTGTAACACACATCGCACCCCATAGGTATGCCTAAAAGCTTGGCACAAAAGTGATCTTCAAGCCCTGCGCGGGTAATTTCTTTACCATCAAATAAATACTCGGGGCCAATAAAGCCTACAACGGTATTAACTAATAAAGGGTTAAACTTGCGTGCTACAGCATAGGCACGCGCCTCACAGGTTTGTTGGTCAAGCCCATGATGTGCATTAGCCGAAAGCGAGCTGCCTTGTCCGGTTTCAAAATACATTACATTATTGCCAACCGTGCCACGCTTTAAGCTCAGCGCAGCATCTTGCGCCTCAGCTAGTGTATTTAAATTAAAACCAAAGCTTGAGTTTGTGGCTTCTGTACCGCCTATTGACTGAAACACCAAATCAACCGGAGCGCCTGCTTCTATGCATTCTATGGTGTTAGTCACATGGGTAAGCACACAGCTTTGTGTCGGAATTTCGTATTTTTGAATTACATCATCCATCAGCGTCATTAACTTAATGGCTTGTGCTACGTTGTCGGTGGCGGGGTTGATGCCAATTACCGCATCGCCATTGCCGTATAAAAGGCCATCGAGCATGCAGGCAGCTATACCATTTATGTCATCGGTTGGGTGGTTAGGTTGCAAGCGGGTTGATAAATGCCCAGGCAAACCTATGGTGTTTCTAAACGCGCTTTTTACGTGGCACTTTTTAGCAACAAGTATGAGATCTTGATTACGCATTATTTTACTTACCGCAGCCGCCATTTCAGGGGTAATAGCTTGCCTAACACTTGCAAGTACCGCAGGCGTTGCAAAATCACTTAATAACCAGTTTCTAAAATCCCCCACGGTTAAGTGCGATATAAGCTTAAAAGCGTTTGCATCGTGCTCGTCAATAATAAGTCGTGTAATTTCGTCTTGCTCGTAGGGAATAAGTACATCGTTTAAAAATGTTTTTAGCGGTACTTCGGCCAATGTCATCTGCGCTACAGCGCGCTCTTGTGCCGATTGTGCAATAACTCCCGCTAACCTATCGCCCGAGCGCTGCGGCGTAGCTTTAGCCATTAACTGCGCTAAGCTCTTGAATTGATAAGTATGTGTTCCTAAAGTATAACTGTACGTATGCCCCATGATTTACTCCGCATAACTAATATTACAAACCTTGGTATAGGTCTTGCCTCATATAAGCTATAAATCAATTTTGAATAGTCACAAGAAGGCTTAATTTGTACCAAGTGGCTATCGAATTTTGGCAAATCACGTTTTATTATTTTATTTCAGTAAGTTAACGCCTTTATTTGGCATTCACTTAAACTAAAAATATGTTTACTTTAAAAGAGCATCACCTATATGGCGCAGCAAGGCAGCAACAACGCACCACAAAAGAGCAAGGTATACACGCACGATATTGACGAGCAAGCCCACAACCTCACTCAATGGCAGCAAAAGTACGACCAAGTAAGCGATGGCCGCTTTTATGGCTGTATAGAAGGCGTAAATTACAACGATATTCATGCTTTTAAAGAATACACCGAGCGTGCACTGCGCCAGCAATGCAACATAGCCCCTAACTCTATTTGGCTTGGCATACCGAGTCAGTCGCAGCAAAGCAAAATTAATGGCCTTGATGTAGCGAGCAATCAATTTATGTGCCGTACCAGCAGCAGCGACTTTGAGCTAATTACCCCTGAGCAATTTGATATTTACGGTTTGGTTATTGATTGGCATTCCATTGAGTACATGGCGCAGTTACAAGGCGTAACAATTAAAAACCTATCATCTACACAATCTGCTCGTTTAACGGTTAGTGACTCATCGCTGCAAACAGCAAGGCAAATTATTAACAGTATGGTTGCCTGTAAAGGCTTTGGGCTTAAACCAGAGTCACAGCAAGATATGCTTAGTATGCTAGCACTGCATTTACTGCAAGCCGATAACCCGCAGCAAAACATAGCCCCAAGCTACAAACACCGTAAAGCGGTGGTCGACAAAGTAAAAGAGTACGTGGCAGCCAACCCACAAAAAACTATTACTATTACAGAGCTTTGCGAGCTTACTTTTGTTAGTAGGCGCACGTTGCAGTACAGTTTCGAAAGCATTTTAGGTATTAACCCGCTTAGGTTTTTGCGTTTAACTCGACTTAACAATGTAAGGCGCGAGCTAAAAGTGGTTGGTCAAACTAAGCCTATATCAATCATAGCGGCCAATTGGGGGTTTTGGCACGCAGGGCAATTTACTAAAGATTACACGCAGTTATTTGGCGAAAACCCATCTCAAACCATCGCCAATAATTTAAAAGAAGGTTCCTTAGATTGTTAGATGCGCCATAGCTCGTAAATAAAGCCAATGCATTCACAAAGAGGTTAAGAGGCGCGTCGCTTTTAGAGAAGTAATTAGCATTTTGCGCAAGCAAGCTTCGCGCCTACCGACAAAATTAACTCCGAGGTAAATTACCTTGTAGAGGCGCACCTTGCTGGCGTTTAAAAGCAACGCCTTAACCGAGATATAAAGTGATTGTTTCACCACCGAGAAGCGAAGGAGAATACCAAGAGAAGTGACTAAGCGTTACGGGTGTTTTCTCTGTGTAGCGCGAAGCGCCTCGGTGTACTCGGTGGTGATATACAGATAACTTTGGCTACTCATTTACTTCTCTATCCCTTCTCTTTGTGCATTTTTGTATTAAAGCTCAATTAATCACAAAGAGGCTCAGAGGCGCGTCGCTTTTAGAGAAGTAACTAGCATCTTGCGCGAGCAAGTTTCGCGCCTACAGCTTTCACTTCTCATTTACTCCTCTTTCTCTTCTCTTTGTGCATTTTTTTATTAAAGATCAATAAATCATAAAGAGGTATAGAGGCGCTTCGCTTTTAGAGAAGCAACTATCATCTTGCGCGAGCAAGCTTCGCGCCTAGAACTTTCACTTCACGTTGCGGGTTTATCCTTTTAAATTTAAAAAATAAGTTTCGTTAACCCTACTTTAACCCTCTATAGTTTAAGCTAGCTGCATTAATGTAGATTATTCAATTGTACACGCAACTAAGCGCCACTTTTTAAGTTAGGAATAACCACGATGAAACTTACAAAAGATACAACAAGTACGTTAAGCAACACCACCATAAGCCTGCATTGGATTGTAGCTATTTTAATTATTGGGTTATTAGGCTCAGGCCTATATATGGAAAACTTTAAAGCGTTTTTTCTAATGAGTTGGCACAAATCATTTGGCGTAATGCTGCTTGCTTTTGCGTTATTAAGAGTAACATGGCGCATTGTAAATGGCTGGCCAAAGCACGATGTTAAACACCCAAATTATGAGCAAGTGTTAGCTAAAATTGTGCATTACGTTCTTATAATAAGCATGTTACTTATGCCTATTTCGGGGCTGATTATGTCGGGCTTTGGTGGGCATGGCGTAGAGATGTTCGGGCTAGAGCTTATACCGCACAACCCCAATCCAGAAAACCCACAAAAAAGCCTCGCTTTTAACCAAGGCTTAGCAGAGATAGGAAAAACCGTTCACGGTATTACAGCAAATGCGCTTCTTATCGCGTTAGGCTTACATATTGTGGGCGCTTTAAAGCACCATATTATTGATAAAGACAACACCCTTACGCGTATGCTTGGCAAAAAGTAGGCAGTTAAAAGTCTTATTTGATCGGTGCTATTTAAGCCGCGATTAAATAAGACTCTCGTCCTACGTGTTTGTTATTGCGCTTAAACGAGCCTTTCCCTTTTTTAGCTTTAACCACTTGAGGTTTAAACACTTTAGAGGTTACTAGCGCCGCCAGCGCATTATGATTAATAACACCTCGGCCGGTGTCTACCGCACTATTATTTGCGGCTTTGGTTTTCGATTCTTTAGCCATTTTATTTCCTAACTATTTATAACAATAAGAACCTTAAGAAGTGGCGATTGTATGCCTAATTTTCAACCTTGCAAGTGTTTTAACGCTCTTTTTCATAATAAATAAACATAAAAAAAGCGCAGTAAATAACTGCGCTTAGTAACAAGTTTTAGCTCAAATAATTAAAATTCAAAGCTTACTTTTGCATAATAAGTACGCCCGTCAAAGCCGTAAGGCAATGCACGTACAGGGTATTTAAACGCGCCGTTGGTAATAAAGTTAAGCACTTCGTCATCACCTAGCTCATCTGGGGTTTCATCAAAAATATTATCAGCCCCTACCGATACGTTAAATATTTCGTTAATTTGGTAGCTAACGTTTAAATCCACTAGTACTGCTGATTCAACTGTACTAGTTGGTTTAAACGACCCCGTAGGCGAAAGCTCACCTGGTAAAGGGATGTGGTCATTACCAAAGTATTTAACGTCTGTTTCGCCAAAGTAATTAAAGCGAAGCGTTGTTTCATACGCATCACGCTCATAGTCAAACGTTAAAGTTGCGCGCTCACCTGGCTGGCCGTCGGTAAAAAAGCTACGTTGTAAATCATCAAACGCCACCGACTCAGGAATACCTTCTTCTGCGTTCACGTTATCAATTTTAGTGTCGTTTAAGTTACCCGCAAAGGTTACTCCAAAATTACCGCCCTCTACATCAGTACGGTAAGAGGCAATAATATCAACACCTTGTGTAGTTGAATCTACAGAGTTTGAAAAGTAGTTAGCTTGCACTGCGCCGGTTGCTTGAAGCGCGGCTACGGCTTCATCGCTAAAGGCAACATCCTCTGCAGAAAGTAAACTACCAAGCGTAATACGGTCTTTAATTTCTACGCGGTAAAAATCAACCGTTAACGAAAGCTCACTTGTTACATCGTAAACAAAACCAGCACTGTAGTTAGTTGAGGTTTCAAGCTCTAGGCTATCTACACCTAACGCACTTGGAAAAGCAGTCCCCGTATTTGCAGTGAACGACTGAGTAAGTGTGCCGTCTGAGCCTAGGTTAGTTGTAAATGCGGTATAACCACTTTGCTGAAGCGATGGCGCTCTAAAACCAGTAGAAACCGCACCACGTACTGCAAAGTCATCGTTAAATTCATAACGTGTTGCTAATTTGCCAATTAAATCATCGCCCGCATCTGAAAAGTCTTCATAGCGCAGCGCACCACTTACGTTCCATGCATCAGTAACCATGGTTTCTACATCTACATAAAACGCGTAGCTGTGGCGATCGCTCTTGTTTGTTGCCTCTGGGCGCAAACCGTTATAAGCCTGAAAACCACACTCAGCAAATTGATCAGGATCGTTTACTGAAGGGTACGAAGCATCGGTATTTGCTAAACCACATGCGTAAGAGGCTTCATCGCCAGGGACTATTTCGTAGTTTTCTTTACGGTATTCTGCACCAATAGTTACATATAAAGGCTCATTGCGGCCAATATCAACGATGCCGTTAAAATCAGCATTAACTGTTGTTTGATCAAATCTAAAACCACCAGAGTAACCGCCGCTTGGGCCTGCATTTGCTGCTATATCGGCATCGCTTGCATCTGGGTTGTTAAATACGTACTCCGCCGCATAAGAGGCATTTATAGTATTACGTGAGGTAAAGTCGTATTGGTTTTCGCCATACACTGCCGATACATCGTATCCCCAATCTGGGTTTATATCGCCTCTAAAACCAACCGCTACTGAAATATCTTCAGCTTCGTTATAAATGCGGGGTAAAAAGCCATCGCTGTATACTTGCGTTACATTTTTAGACGCTTCGTTAAAGTTACGGTAAAAACCATTACCCAGCGCGGTACGCTCAGAATAGCCACCAAATGAGTACAATTCGCTGTCGCCCATTGGCAAAGCCATGTTGTAAAACAACGAGGTAAATTCACTTTCTGAGTTACCTTGGCCCCAACGTACATCTTCACTCAGCGTGCCTGGCTCAACATTTAACGACCCACCGGTATCGCGCTCTGCACGGTTAGTGCCATCGGCATCACGATACTCAAGCGATAAATTAATAAAGCCGCCTTCGTTACCTAAGTCAAAACCACGGTTTAAACCTGCAGAAAGCGTATCGCCGTCGCCTTCACTGGTGCCGCCGTACTGTACGTAACCCGTTGTTACGCCAGTTGAATTATTAAGCGATAAGTTAATTACGCCAGCTATCGCGTCAGAGCCATATTTAGCTGCTGCGCCATCACGTAGTACTTCTACACCTTTAAGCGCAGTTAGCGGAATGGCGTTCATGTCGGTGCCGGCTGCGCCTGCACCTACAGTGCCGTTAAGGCCAAAAATAGATTGATTATGGCGGCGCTTACCGTTAACTAACACTAACGTTTGATCTGGCTGTAAACCGCGCAGCGTTGCTGGTCTAAATAAATCAGAGCCATCAGATACTTGCGTACGAGAAAAGTTAAACGACGGGGCAGTAGCTTGCAGACTCTGCCCTAGTTCTGTAAAGCCGCCTTTGTTTAAATCATCAGCGTCTATTAAATCAATAGGTGACGAAGACTCAGTAGAGGTGCGGTTAGAAACGCGCGACCCTAATACAGAAATTTGTTCGATATTTTGTGCAGCCTCAACAGGTGCTTCTTGAGCGCTTACGATGCTTGGTGCGCTTACGGCAAACGCAACAGCGGCAGCTAATGTATTTAAACGGTATGTTGACATGGTGACGACCCTGTTTAGTGTGTTCTTTAATATTTGTTATTGCGATGTAACGCATCGCACTGGGGAACATCCTAGCAACATATGCAAATAAAAAGAAATGAAAAAAACTAAATAATAGGTCTAACTATGCAAAAAAATGTAAATACTAAAAAATAACACTCAAACTTGTTTAAAACGCATACAATTAAGGATTTTAATTTCAACCTTAAATTAAATTAACACTTTATTTACAATGAGTTTATCACGCTTTCTTGTGCTTTTACGGGTAACCAACAACAAATGGTAGTACCTGTTCCTAAAGTACTGCTAACTTCTATTTTTCCGCCGTGATCTTGCAAAATAAAGTTAACAACGGTCATTCCTATTCCTAATGAGTGGGCTGTTTTATGTGTAGTAAAAAAAGGCTTAAAAAGGTGCGCTTGGGTATTTTCATCCATTCCACAACCGTTATCTTTCACTTTTATACATACCCCCTCATTTTGCTGCGTTACGCTTAGTTCAATAATGGTGCCTTTTTCTAATTCATGTTCGCACGCTTGTTGAGCATTTAATAACAGCTCAACAAAAATTTGATGAATAGACGACAGCTCCCCCCAAATAAGCGGCACTTGCTCAAAATTGGTTTTTATTTCGCAGTATTTAAGCTGCCCTTGCAACACGCCTAAAGCAGAGCCTGCAACCTCGCTTACATCTAAATATTGCTTGTTATGGGTACTTGTAAATTGGCTAAGGTTTAATAAATTATGCACGGTTTGCTTTATGCGCTTTAAACCATCTAGGCTTTCGCTCAACTGCGAGTAAATTTCGTGTCCATTCCATGCCAGTTGGTATTGTTTTTTTAGATCAACCAACACGTTTTTAAATTGCCCTGCATTTAATTGGCCGTTTAAAAACTGCTCGTTATAGTGAAGAGATTTTGATAAAAGAGGGCTAACATATTGCAAGCTTTCTATATTACTAATTACATACGAAAGCGGGTTATTTATTTCATGCGCAATACTGCAAGACAAAACACCCACACTTGCCATTTTGTCGGCCTGAACAAACATTTGCTGATACAAAGACAGCTCAGCAACGTTTTTGGTTAGTTCGCCATTTAACACAACTAACAATTGGCTTTTATCGGCAAGCAGTTGCTCTGCGGCTATGCGCTTTTGCTGCTCATCTAAAAAAGCTTGTTTGTAGTCGTCGGTTAAAGTGCTCATCCTATTCGCTCCATAAATACGCATCCATGTATAACGTTTAGTTTGCCATACGTAATTATGCAAACTAGGGGCAATTTTTAGGCTATGCTTATTATTTTAAAAGGTAGCACTATGACCAAACCAGCAGACGCTGCACATTCAATCACTGCCGTAGATGTACTTTGTGTTGATGACGACGAAATTGTTCTGCGCTCACTAACCTCCTTATTAAAAAATAATAACTTTAGTTTTATGACCTGCAAAAGCCCAGTGCAAGCGCTTGAGCTTTTAAACAGCCACGAATTTAGCTTAATTATTAGCGACATGAAAATGCCCACCATGAATGGCGCGCAATTTTTAGAGCAAGCCCGTAACAAAGCCCCCGAAACACAACGTATTTTATTAACCGGCTACGCCGAAATAGAAACTACCCTAGCAGCTGTTAATCTGGCGCAAATTAACGGCTACATTCAAAAGCCATGGCAAAACGATATGCTTTTGCGCAGCATAAACGACAGCATCGAAAAATTTCAGCTAAAAAAACAAAACAAGCAACTCGAGCAGCAAGTAAAACAGCAAAACAAAGAACTTCTCGAATTAAATAACTCGTTAGAGCAACGAGTAGAAAAGCGTACAAAACAAATTAAGCAGGTACTTAAACAGCTAGAAGATGCCAACGAGCGCGAAAAACACGAACACAAAGCCACCGTAGAGCTACTTTATAATTTTATAAACGCCAACCCATACTTAGATGGCAACAAAGCGCAAAAAATTGCCGACACCTGCACCCAAATAGCACTGTACTTAAACCTCTCGCAAAAAAGTATAGATTTAGCCCCCATGGCGGGTTACTTAGCGCAAATAGGTTTGCTTGCTATGGACCCAGAGCTCTATAAAAAGCCAGTGAGTCGGCTAAGCGAGCAACAGCGCAAAGCCTTTTATACGCACCCTAGCACAGCACAATTAATGCTTATGCCTGCTATACATTTACATGATGTATCTGATGCAATTTATCATCAATATGAGCGCTTTAACGGCAACGGTTTACCAAAAGGATTAGCAGCAAACGACATTCCTATTGGCGCTATGGTGCTTAGCGTTGCTCGCGATTATTGGAACGCATTTGAACAAAGCCAAAGCCCCACAGACAAAGAGCGCCACAGCGATGCGCTCGAAAGCGTTAAAATGTACAGTGGCACTTTTTACCACCCTAAAATTGTGCGCGCACTCGAAGCAAGCCATAGCAAATTAAATGAGCAACTTAATAATGCCGGCTCTATTATTATATGCAGCGCTCAAGAGCTAAAAGCCAATATGATTTTAGGCCATACGTTACACAGCCACAGCGGTATTATGTTGTTACCTAAAGGCCATGTGTTTGGTAAAAAATCCATCGAAAAACTACAGCAACTAGAAGCCAAAAAACCGACCCCATTTAGAATAATGGTAAAAAGCGCTAAATGAGTGATCTAAACTGTGGCTTTTTTCGTTACAATTACCGTAAATAAGCTAAACTAATTCAAACAGGTACCTGTTAATCTGGGTATAAATTTTAAACTGTTTAATACCAATCCGCTTAATTAAGTAATTTATTTTGAGGGTGGAAAAACGTGTAGATAGCTAGGCAAAAAAATTCGCTATTTAGTTGTTCTAAATGAGAATTGCTTAACGCTGGTAGCGACACGTTTAGCCCCGCAAAATGATTAAGTATTATTGCGAATTGGTATCACATTGCTTTAAGGAGCACAGCGTGTCGCGATTTTCTGCAGTCACTGACAATCCCCACGACGGACGTTTTAATCAAAAAACGGGCATTTTACTTACCAACTTAGGCAGTCCAGACGCGCCCACCCCTGCGGCACTGCGTACCTACTTACGTGAATTTTTATCCGATCCGCGCATTGTAGAAATTCCACGTTTAGTGTGGATGATAATACTGCACGGTATAATTTTGCGTATTCGCCCTAAGCGCTCAGCAAAACTATACGAAAGCATTTGGACCGAAAACGGCTCGCCGCTAACACATATTACCCGCCTGCAACGCGACAAACTAAACGCGCTACTCCAAGAGCAAGGTTACACCAATACCGAAGTTGTTATGGCCATGCGTTACGGTAACCCTTCAATAGAGGCGGGACTTGAAGAGCTTCGCGATAAAGGCCTAACGCGCATAATTGTACTACCGCTTTACCCGCAATATTCAAGCCCTACCACCGGCTCAACATTTGATGCCGTATCAAGAGTATTGCAAAAATGGCGCTGGGTGCCAGAGCTACACTTTGTAAATGGTTATCACAAAAACACCGCTTACATTGATTCATTAGCTAGCAGCATAAGTGAAGATTTAGAAAAAAACGGCATGCCACAAAAATTAGTTTTTTCATATCACGGTATGCCAAAGCTATTTTTAGATAGAGGCGATCCTTACCACTGCCTATGTTTGCAAACCACGCGTTTAGTGGTTGAAAAACTAGGCCTTGATAAAGATAAAGTAATTAGCACTTTTCAAAGCCGCTTTGGTAAAGCCGAATGGTTAAAGCCATACACCGACGCCACGCTTGCATCTTTACCTGATGAAAACATTACCGACGTTGCAATTTTAAGCCCTGCTTTTAGCGCCGACTGCTTAGAAACACTCGAAGAGCTTGAAGAAGAAAACCGCGAAATTTTTGAAAACGCAGGCGGCGAAAAGTACCGTTATATAGCCGCTTTAAACGACAGAGACGATCACATTAACGCTTTATATGATGTGCTAAAACCAATGCTTTAAACGCATCTTAACGTAAAAAAGCGGTGTTAAATTTTAACACCGCTTTTTTAATTGTAAGGTAAGCATTTATTAAATGCCATAGCCACTATTTTGCGCGAGCAAGCTTCGCGCCTACAACTTTCACTTCTCATTTAATCCTCTTTCCCTTCTCTTTGTGCATTTTTGTATTAAAGATCAATAAATCACAAAGAGGCTTAGAGGCGCTTCTCTTTTAGAGAAAAAACTCACATTTTGCGCGAGCAAGCTTCCCGCCTACTGACAAAATTAACACCGAGGTAAATTACCTTGTAGACGCACAGCTTGCTGGCGTTTTAAAAGCAACGCTTTTACCTGTTAAACCTATTCGTTAACGTTTTTCTTTAACTTTTACGGGTGATCATCAACGTACAAACGCCGGCAATTATTCCCCAAAACGCAGAGCCCACCGAGAGCATGGTTAAATCAGATGCGGTTACCAAAAACGTAACTATTGCAGCCTCTGTGTATTGAGCTGAGCTTAAAGCTTGCTGCAAGCTATTAGCAATGGTGCCAAACAACGCAATACCCGCTAAGGCTAAAATTAATGCCTGCGGTAAACTTGCCACTAAACCAACAAGCGTTGCCGCGCAAAGTGCCATAACAATATAAAATACGCCTGCTGCAATACTTGCCCAATAGCGTTTATCGGGGCTTTTATCGGCCTCGTCGCTCATACAAATAGCAGCAGTAATAGCGGCTAAATTAATAGAGTACGTACCAAACGGGGCTGTTAAAATATTAATAAAACCAGTTACGTTAAGCGTAGCCGAAATAGGCGCTTTATAATTATGAGCCTTTAGTACAGCAATACCCGGTAAGTTTTGTGAGGTCATCGTTACAATATAAAGCGGTAAGCCAATACTTATACACGCTTGCAAGTTAAACACCGGCGCTATGTATGCAAATTCACTTATTTTCCAATGAATAGCGCCAGTATCAATATGCCCCATTTGCCACGCCAGTAGCACGCCTGCAACTAAAACGCTAAGCATGGCAAAACGCGCAAAAAATCGTTTTCCTAAAAAATACATAAGCACCATTAGACCTATAACCAGTGGTAGCTCATTCATAAAATTAAATACATCTATACCAAAGGTGACCAATACGCCTGCCAGCATGGCACAGGCAAGTTCGCTCGGTATGCGGTTCATTATTTTTTCAAACCAACCGGTAACCCCCGACACAAAAACCAATGTAGCGGCAAACATAAATGCACCAATGGCTTCGCCTAAATGGTAGCCCTGTGCGCTGGAAATAAGTAAAGCCGCCCCAGTGGTAGACCATGCAATTAAAACGGGCACTTTATAATAATACGACAACCCAATAGTGGTTATGCCCATTACCAGCCCTAGCATTAAAAGCCAGCTTGCGACTAAATCGGGCGTGCCGCCAAGGGTTATAACAACTTGATAAATAAGCGCAATAGAACTTGAAAAACCAATAATAACAGCCACCAACCCTGCGGTTGCTCGATTAAGCAGCTGATCGGAAAACGTCATAAAATCCCTCTTAATTTTAGATTTTTAAGCCCACAACATACGTTGCCTATTTACGCTTTGCAATTAGCGTTTACGCTATTAAGCGTGAAAAATATTCATTATTTTAAAATTTTTTTTACCTATAAAGATCACAGCCTTCATTGCCAAATTAAAAACAAAAACAATTATTCGCTTACGCTTGCACCCCGCTAAAACCCTATAAAAACCCATCCTTTTTAGCTCAATAAACCAAACCCATTATAGGTAAATTGTTTATTTACAATCATTTACAATATAAATAATTAGCACTTTTATACTACCACCACTAACTTGATCTAATTATCTATATGATATAAAACGTAACAATTAGTTAACCAAAAACCCCGTAAGAGAAACAAATGAAACGCGCTATTTTAATAATTGTTGCCCTTGGTCTATCTGCATTTGCTATTTATCAGCTGCTATTTAATACCGAAAAACCTCAGCAGGTAACGGCGCCTGTTGCAGTGGATATAGTGCCCGTTGACTCTCAATTTGCAGCAAATAAAAAAGCACCACAGCCCATTGATATGAGTAAAGATCCCGTTAACGTAAAACCTAAAACCATTGAGGCACCAGCGAAAAGCAACCAGTTTGAGGCTATAAACAAGGTATCTGAAAAAGCTAAAGAGGTACTTACCAACGCCAACGTACTACCAAGCGATTTAAACAACGAAGCCTACATAGAGTTCGACCTAAATACGTTACAAACCCTTGAAACTGGCGACTCGTTTGATATTTCAATCCCGCAAACCGTTGAAACCTACAGCGCCGAAATCACCTCGTTATCGGAGGCGAGTAATGGCGATAAAAGCATATTTGGCCAAGTTATTGGTGCCAACGGACAACTACACACCACGGTTATGACCGTAGGAAACGATGCAATTTATGGGCAATTTACCGCACCTAGCGGCAATTACGTTTTTGAAAGTAAAGGGAAATATGGTTGGATTGCAGCAAAACGCGACTTGTACCAAAACCACATAGAACATCACGTAGATGCGCCCACACCAAAAACAGATAAAACCATAGATATGTTTGCCCCAAAAAAAACTGAACAACCCAACACGCAGTAACCCAACTAAATCAATCAGCAGTAAAACTTCCAACCACTACATAAGTAAGGAAATATAAAAATGAAAAAACTAATCACTACGGCAGCCATTGCCAGCGCGCTATTTGCAACCAGTGCAGCACAGGCAGTAACGATTGATATTGGTATTTTATATACCGACCAATCGGCCGCAGCTACGAGTAACATAAATACTAAAATAAACCAGCTGATCGCCTTTAGTAACCAGGTTTATAGCCAAAATGGGGTAGACATTACACTGCGTTTAGCCGGCACAGAAAACCTAGGCGATTACGCAATTACACCGTCTGAAGATTGGTTAGATGCAGTAACTAACAGCAGCTACGTAGATGGTTTACGCACTAGCTGGAAAGCCGACATGGTTGCCGTACTTGGTACCGGCCAAAGTGCGGGTAATGGTTTAATTTCGTGTGGTTTAGCTTGGGTTGGCCAAGGCACTAACGGTAATTTATACAGCTCAATGAGCGACCGTATGTACTCTATTACTGCTATTGACTGTGGTGCTACTACGTTTGTACACGAACTTGGCCATAACCAAGGCCTAGCGCACTCACGTAAACAAGGCGATACATCGGGCGGTGTGTATGTTGATGGAATGGGCCACGGCGTACAAAACGAATTTGCCAGCATTATGGCCTACCCGCACGTTTACGGTAGCGCAACGCAGTACGATTACTTCTCTAACCCTAATTGGAGCGTAAATGGCTTACCTTTTGGTGTAACTAACCAAGCGTATGCTATTCGTACGGTTACCGACACTAAAACAAGCATTGCTAACTTTAAGTAAGTGATTTAAAGCAGGCTGTATTTAGCCCACTTATAATTATTTCCCTTTAGAGCGCATTTGCGCTCTTTTTTATTTGGCTTAAGGTTTGTTGATCTTTCAAGGTTAAGTCACTAAAAGCCTAAAAGTGCGCAGCTAATTAATGCACTACTATTTTTTGTTTTATAGCAGGCATTAACGTTTTACCGTCACCATCTACTTTACTTAAAAGCTTAAGCCCCATTACTTTGGCAAGTACCGGGTAAATATCAAGATTATTTACCTTTTCAAGGCTTAGCCCTTGTTTAAAAGCAGGCCCTACAGCAATTAACGTAGCCGCCATATCATCGGTATAGGCATAGCCATGAGTACCTAAGTACATTGCTTTGCCTTCGTTAGTAAATACCGCTGGCGCATTAGTTTGCACAACAATATCACCCACCCGAGTGCCTTTATTATAATGATACCCAGCTAATTGCTCGTCGTTTAATACCGTATAACGCCCGTTTGCGGCTTGTTGCAAACGTTGTTTGTAAGTTGCAATTTGCTCGCTTGTTACAGCAGGCTTTGCATAAATAAGTAACCGCGGGCCGGTATTTTTAACTATAAAATTATCGTTTTTAGGCAATGTAGAAACATCAATACTTTGCTCTGGGTTTACATGCGCCATACCGTGATCGGATACAATAACAAGGTTAATCTCTTGCTCTAGCTTGCTTAAACGGGTTTGTAATTGGCCCATTAGTTCATCTAATTGTTTTACCGCATCGCGAGTTTGCGGTGCGTCTGGGCCAAACTCGTGGCCCATGCTATCAACAAGCGAAAAATAACTTGCCACAAAACGTGGGCGCTGCGCTTTAGGTAAGCTTAGCCACTGTACTATTTGATCAACACGGCCTTGGTACTCACTGTATTTAGAATAATGAAAGTAATAGTCGGGCGTCATACCGTTAAAGCGCGCATCCGACTCTGGCCAAAAATAAGTAGCCGACTTTAGCCCCTGCATTTTTGCTAAATTCCAAAGTGGAATGCCATTTACCCACGTGCTATCGCGCATGCCTTTACCCATGCTGTAGCACTCGTTTTTACGGGCTTTATCACAAAAATTATTATCTACAATGCCATGATTTACCGGCAGCAACCCTGTAATAATAGAAATATGATTTGGAAACGTTTTTGTTGGGTAAACAGGCATTAGCTTTTGCGCGCGTACACCCTTAGCAGCCATTGCTTTTAAATTAGGCGCGCCGTGTTTTTCTATATAATCCCAACGCATGCCATCTATTGATATAAGTACAACGGTTTGCTCTTTTGCCGCATATGCCGCTTGGCTGGTTAACACTAAAAGAGCCAACATCATCGCCTTTAAAAATACATACTTCATTACAAATACTCGCCTACATTAAAATGCGTTAAATACTGAAAAATATAGCTTTATAATACAATTGCCAGGCCTTAAATGATACAAGCACCTGTACCTAACTCGTCTAGATGTATATATTAACAAGTAAGTATTTAAAACGAATGACAACGCGCATTTACTTTGCAAGTCGTCACCACTAAGCAAGGACTCCGATGACTATCGACTTTAGTAAAAAAATAACCCCAGCGCGCATGTATCGCACGACTGCAAATTTACAAATGGCGATGGAAAGCGATCGCGGTCGTATAATTAACAGTGCAGCTATTCGTAGGTTGCAGCAAAAAACCCAGGTTTTTCCGCTAGAGCGAAACGCTGCGGTGCGCTCGCGCTTAACTCACTCACTAGAAGTACAGCAGGTTGGCCGTTTTATAGTACAGCGTATTTTTGCAAATTTAAGCTTTGAGCAACAAACCGAGTTTGGCTTAAAAGGACTAGAACGCCCACTAGAAAGCCTAGTAGAAATGGCCTGCCTAATGCACGATATAGGCAACCCTCCCTTTGGACATTTTGGCGAAGCTGCCATAAATCACTGGTTTAATAACAATTTAGCAAGTGTTACACCAGCGCGCTGCCAAGAACAAAATACCGGCATAGGGGTTATTTTTAAGCACCTAGCGCACGATATTTGTAATTTTGAAGGCAACGCCCAAGGCATACGCATAATTCATTCGCTACTGGGGTTAAACTTAACTTATTGCCAAAGCGCGGGCATTTTAAAGTACACCCGCCCCGCGGGATTAAACTCAAAAGACATACCGCAAAATAAAAACTACTTAATGAAAAAAGTAGGTTACTACTACAGCGAAAAAACCTTTGTAGAGGCACTGCAAAACGAGCTGGTTATAGAGCCATACTGCCGCCATCCGGCAAGTTACATTATGGAAGCCGCCGACGATATTTCGTATTGCTTAGCCGACATAGAAGACGCCGTAGAAAAAGACATAATAACCACCGAGCTACTTTGTCAGCAGCTAAAAAGTGAATATAAAAAAGCCCTTATAAACCTAACCATTGACGACACCGAACACCTAAATTTTGTAGATAAAGCGGTAGATTACGCACTAGAGCGCGCCAACGCGCAGCCTTACAACTTTAATAGCGAATTTTTTATTTACCTACGCGTGGCCTTACTTCACCCGCTTGTAAACCACGCCGCTAAGCGTTTTATAGAGCACATTGAGCCTATTTACCACGGCGACTTTAACCAAGCACTATTAGAAGATAACAGCCACTTACATGCCGTTACTAAAACCCTTAAGCAGGTGGCGCTTAAGCATGTATTTTCTCACAAAGAGGTAGAAAAACTCGAACTACAAGGCTATCGCATAATTAACGGCCTGCTCGATTGTTATAAACCACTGCTACAACTTAACAGCGACGATTTTAAACGCGCATTAAGTGGCGACTCACGATTATTAATCGAATCGCGTTTGGTTAAAAAGCTCTCTAAAAAGCACTTAAATAGTTATCAGCACGCCATAGATGCCATGCAAGAAGAGCCCGATCACTTTGCCGCTTACGAGTTTTACTATCGCTGTAGGCTAATTCAAGATTACATAAGTGGCATGACCGACCAATTTGCCTACGACGAGTACCGCAGCCTAATGGTGATTGATTAACTAGAGCGTGTTGCTGGGTGGTTTTTACTTATCTCACTAGGTTACAAACCTCACGCCGCGATTTAGTCGCCCTTAGTGCCTAGATATATTTTAATTTTGCGCTTAAAATCAAACTATTGATACTTAAGCGCCGTGTTTTATGATTATTAGACTCTCTCAACTTATTTTTTGCTTTGCTTTATTTTACAGCAGCCAAAGTGCTGCCTATAACGAAGCCATGTGTATTTTAATTAAGCAAGAAATGCAGCAGTACAGTAATAATAAAGCCAGTGCCAAATACCGCAGCGCCGCACGCGATTTTAAAAGAAACTGTAATAAACCCAAGCAAGTACAAACAAAACCAAAACCTGCAGAGCCGCCAGTTGTTGAACAAGCGCCACAACCACTTGCTCTTACCCCCGAGCAAGAACAACAACTGCTTGAGCAAATAACTGCGGCCGAAAAAGCTATAAAACAAAGCGCAAGCAAAGCCACTACAAGCACTCAGCCTACAAATCAAATAAGCCAGCAAAGCTCAGAAACTAACGAGCCAGAGACTGCGCCAATTGATACAGTAAAGGATGCGCCAAGCACACCTAAGGGTGAACTTGAGTCTAATAACAGAGAGTTAATACCTACAACTAGCCAAGCGCAGCCGCTGGCCACTGAAACCGCCCCAAAAGCAGCGCCTAAAAAAGAGCCTAAAAAAGAGCAGCCAACGGTTAATACAACGCCCAAACCCGCACCTGTACTTATACCGGCGCCAGTTGCAGAGCCACCAAGTTCATTATTGCTACCAAGTTTGCTACTGCTTATTGTGGTATTAATTGGCGCCATGGTGGTTATACGTTTACGCCGCGCTAAACAAAATAAGCCCGAGCCGCCTGTTGCTCCACCGGCTACAGCCCCAAAAAATAACAACAAAAGCGCAGCGCAAGCAGCACCACCCAAAACGGCTCCAGCCCCAAGTGATGAGCTTTCAAAACCAGTTGTGCCAACGGTTTCGGCCCCGAGCGAGCCAGAGCCTGCAAGCTCTAATGCACCAAATAACGAGGCAATTAACGAGCCATTGCCTGCCAATACGCAAGCCACAGAGGCTGAGCCTGAACAAGCTAAACCAGAAGAAGATGCACCGGCACTTGAACCTAAAAAAGTAGCGCCAGAGCCAAACACCGCAGAGTTTGAAGCTGCCGCAAAAAATACATTAGCGCGTATTCAAAATGCAAAAGGCTTTGCAGAGCCCGAGGTAAGAGAGTTTAACCCAGACGCGCCTTCGGTTAAGCGCACGCGTAAGCACAAAGCCGCCGCAGTAGAACAGCCAAAAGCAGAGCCCGTTGAAGAAGTAAAACCACAAGAGTCTACTCTTATAAACGAACCGGCTGCGCCTAGTAACCCTATCAATGAGCCTAATACCAACGCGCAGCTGCATACAGCCGATAAAAACAGCGAGCTTGAACAAACCACGTTAAATAGCGAACACGACTTTAAAGAGCCCGAAATTCGCACCTACAATCCAGATGCGCCTTTAAAACCAAGTAAAGAGTCTGCACAAGCTACAGTTTCAGCAAAACCAAATAACGAACCCACGTTAGATACGCCAATATCAACAGCTCACGAACCACAGCCAGCCCAAGAAAAGCCAGCGCAACCAGAGCCTGAAAGTACGCCCAAGCAAAGTGATTCTAGCAACCCATTTGCAAACCTTTCGCTAGATGAAAGCTGGGACCCAAATTCAGATAAAAAGCCCGTGATTGAGGAAAAAAAGAAAGCGCCTAAATCACAAGCCTTAATCGAGGCAGAAGAGCGCGCTAAAAACATGCAAACAAAAGAATAGCCGAATAAATAAGCTTGATATTATTGCTCTATACAAATAATTTTTAACGCAGCAAATACGCTATTTAAAGTTAAAACTGCCATTACTCAATTTCCAGCACAAAAAAGCGGCCACAAGGCCGCTTTGTCGTTTAAAAGTATAGAGTTGTATTAGTTCGCTTAATTATTTTAAGAATGGGAAAACGTTTTATTGCTACAAAAAATGCGTTGTTTAGTTGTTATAACTAGCTAGTTGTACATTGCTGTACTTTTAGCATCTTTGTATTTGTAACACAGCTAGCGCCAAGTTTGGCGGCTTAAAGTAATTAACTATTATTACGCTTAGTATTATTCGGGGGGCATGTTTTTAATATTTAAATCGTATTGTAAAATACCATCGTTATTAACCGCTACACCCGCTAATTGCACAGAGTGATTAGCAAACTCTTCAGACGCCGATAAATGCGCTAACACGCCGGCTATGTCTTCGTGTTTAGGTTGCCCGTCGGTTGCCACAATGCCTGCATTACAATCGTTTTGCTTACACTCAAAGCTGTATAAAAATAGCGACTTTTCAGCAAAGCTGCTTTGCACTTTATCTAAAAACACTTGCTCTGACTGTGCTAAATCAAGCGTACTTTGAATTTGAGCAGCGCTTTCTAGCTCAGAGTATTCACCCACTTCTTGGGGAGTAATCACTATTTGCTCGGTAAGTGCAGTGCCTTCTTTATTAGTTACATCGTGGCTACTTTGCATTGCTTGTATATCTACCACCAGAGGTTGAGCAGGCTGCACAGACGTGGTGTTAGTTATTGAGTTGGGTAGATTATTTTGAGCCAAGGCGGTCAAATCGTTTTTAAACACGTACAAAGTTGCAGCAGTGATAGCGCATGCAATGAGTAATTTGTTCATAATACTTCCCTCCTTCAACCAATTTACGCAATACAATTAAGTGAAATGCTTTTTAAGTGTAGCCAATGTTAATATTATGTTTTGTTTGGGTGTGTACTGTCAATCTTTAATACTAGACAGTGCAAATTAAAAGAACAATTTTATCAATGTTAATATTTAATGAACCACCGGTAAGCTCAGCGCGCCACATTATAATGCTAGCAATAGCTACACGCTCTTTTTGCAACCAGGCAGTACGTTATTTATTTGTAACAAACTGTAAAAAGCAACTCTTTTTATGACCACACCTCAACCAAAAAGTTTGCGGGTATTGTTACTAAAACTTAAATAAAATTACCCAAAGTAAATAACCGCATAATCAAAACCACACACAGCAGCTTTAATTTGCTAAAAGATGCAAAGATTACATCAAGAAAGGCACTAACATGTAGGCGCGAAACTTGCTCGCACAAAATGACAGGAGCGTACCTCGCGTTTGGTATGAAGTTTTTCGCGGCATATAAAGCCGCAGCTACTAGTTAATTGCACCACAAAGGGCACAGAGGCGCTTCGCCTACACGGAGAAAACACAGGAATAAGTAAGTCACTTCTCCTGCTCTTCTCGGTGGTGACATAATCACTTTTGAACAGAACCAATGCGCGTCTACCACTAAATTAAAATACTGTTTTGTAGAGCGAATTCTTACTTATGTGATCATTTATTAAATCACTTATGCTCTAGCTCTAAAAGCGCAGCGTCTCTTAACCTCTTTGTGAATAATTGGCTTAACTTGTTTTTCACCACCGAGGGCACAGAGGCGCTTAGCGCTACACAGAGAAAATACGGGGGTTAATTGGTCACTTATCACTGGTGACATAATCACTTTTGAACAGAACCAATGCGCGCCTACAAAGTTAAATTTTACGCTGACGTGGATGTGGTGCGTAGGCGCGATTTTATATCGCGCTTGTAGACTTCAAGATTTTCTGTTAGCACTCGATGTAGGCGCGAAGCTTGCTCGCGCTCTGTATTTTTAGTTCCCTATGTCGCGTTGGCGTTGGCAACCAAGGGGCGCAAACGCATCAGAGCGCGCAAGGTAACTTTTACCATAATTAAACTCACCTCGGCCAGTTTGTGTATTTAACTTAAAAAAACCACAAATTATGGGGCTGTCTTCTAAACCGTCAATAAATACATAAGCTTCAGAAGTCATCATTAATCACCTGAGTTTTATTGCTTTTACGCTGTCTTGCATTATAACCGCCCACATCTGCGGCTAGCTCGTTAATTTCATCCAGCAATGAGCCTTGCAATTGAAGAACAACAAGGGCTTCAAACAATATATCGCTTTTTACTACCTCTCCTTGTTCAAGCTTTTGTACCGTGGAGCGAGATACACCAATCATCTTAGCGAACGTGCTCTGGGTATAAAGTAAAGTACGATGCTGACGAATTAAATCACCCAAGCGACGCGCCAGCTTTAATGCTTGTTCAGATCTCATAAATGACTACCTAATCGGTCATTAATAAACTAATGATTAGTTTAGCGGTATTTAATATGATTGCAATATTATTTAAATAGAGACGTAATGAGTTTTGGGTAGCGGCATTCAAGTTTACCGTAGGGGCGAAGCTTGCTCGCGTTAGAGGCGCAGCTTCTCATTACTTATAAATTATCACCGTAAAGCCCAGCTTTTGAACGCCAACAAGTTGCGCGTCTAACAAAACAAGCTAAAAATTATGTGGCTTAAATGGCGTTTTTAACCATTTTGAATAGTCATGATTAAACGCAGGAAACTGTTTAAATAACATCGCGTTTAATTGATCTTTCGAAAGCTTGTTACAGGGGTTTTTCTGCTCTGCCAGCATAATATTTTTAAGTAATACTCTGCCTGATTGGGTATCCATTAAAAAATAAATTGCAGCCCAGCTACTAGCGTAAAGCATACTGCTGTCGTCTTTTTGCCACGTATTATTTAACCCCGTTAACCGATTAAGTCTAAACACGTTTTTAGTAAGCTTATTATTACGTACCCAGGTTTGATTTGGCTCTACAATAGCAGTTTGCATATTGTTATGGGTAAACTCAAAATACTCAGCAAGCCCTTCATTTAACCACCTAGGCGTGTACCCTAAAACTGCTTTATTAATGGCATGTACGGCTTCGTGTACTGCCGTTCTCATGGTGTTTTGTTCGCCACTAAAATTAATAAACGCAGAGTTAGTTGCATGAAAATACATTCCTGCTGTATTTTCTGGGTTGCCGCCATTGTTCCTAATAGCGGCGCTATAAGCCCTACGGTTAGGTAATACCGTTAAGTTTAGTTTTACCTTTTTTAGAGCATGCGCACCAATAATTTGTCCATACACCTTAAATACTGTATTGAGTTTTACTTGTAGCTTTTGGTTAAATGAAGGCGGTAAATTTGGCGTGTTTAAATTAAGGTCAAAATAATCCAGTGGCTCAGAAAAATTACTCTCATACGTTGCTACAGCAAAGTTAGGCTTGGTATCGCTAAAATGTGCAATACCCGCCTTGTCGGTCCAAGTGTATATATCACCGTTACGCTTATATTTTACGTCGCCTAATGATACATCTGTACATTGTGTTTTATCTGCTTGAGGCGAGTGATTACGCGCAGGGACAAAAGAGCTGCTGCCCGCCGGCGTTTTTATAGAGTTTACGGGTTGTACTTTAACTAAAGGCTTACTTGGCTGAGTTACGTTTAAATCGTTATAAATACGCTTAACTTCACCTATCGGGTCGTGATAATTAAACACCCGCCCTGTAAAATGATTAGCAATAAGCGCTGAGGCAATAAGCATTACAACAAACATAAATACTATGCGAAGCTTAGTATTAAACATAGTTACGGGCGCCCCTGCCATTGGGTCTCAAATACTTGCTTTTGCGCTACTCTATACTCGCTACACCAAACAAAATCGCTTGTCTCCATCCCTTTTTTACGACACCGCTTAGGCAATCTATAAAATTTAGACCACGCCTCAAGCTTAGCTTTGTTTTTATAGCTGGCACTGTGCAAGGTCATGTTTGATACCTTTTGATTGAGTAACCAGTTGGTGTTCGCCGAATGTGTAGCATGCGGGCGGTATGAGTTATTACTTTTTTTAAGTTTATTACAGTGCTTTGCCAATTGGGTAAATAACACTTTGTCGCGAGCAGTTAATCGCCCACCTTTTTTAATGCTATAACCCTGCCTAAATTGAGAACGAATAGATTCACGCTCCTTTTCTATGCTTTCGCACTTACTTTGCGTGTAGGCCTCGCCTGCATAAGAGTACGTTGAAATAAAACTAAGCAAAACTAAAATCCATTTAATCATTATTCACTCCTTTAAATAACACCTCAAATAAGTGTACCTATTTAAGGTTGGCAGCGCATTAAATATTGCCCTTGTTTTGCGTCATTAGTACTTACGGTTTAGGAAAAATTAGCCACATAGTTGGCTCAAGCTAAATGGTCGATGATTAATTTTTCTTGTAGACGAAGCTTGCTCACGTTAGAAGCGCAGCTTCTCATTACTTAATAAATCAACACCGTAAAAGCCCTGCTTTTAAACGAAAGCAATGCGCGTCTACAAGGTTACACCAAGCTTTGCCGTTAGCACTCGACGTAGGCGCGAAGCTTGCTCGCGCTCTGTGTTTTTATTTCCTTATATCGCGTTGGCGATGGCAACCAAGGGGCGTTATTTTCAAATAAGGTCTGCTATTACTTATTATTAATTCAACTTCAAGTATTGTCACAGCAGAGCGCTCCTTGCATTAGCCTTTAAATTTGTTGTTGGTATTACCGTTAGGTATATTAAAATTATTTTAAAGGTTTGAGTAACTTTGATGGATACTAACTCTTCGCCAAAGCTAAGTTTTCTAAAATATCGCGCTTTCATAAAGAACCTTAAACATGGTAAATCACTACCAACTGCCATTTATTTACATAAAAGCTCATTACAAGAAGCACTAGCACCTGAATTATTAAGCTTTATAATAAATACAATAAACAGGCTTGATGTACAGCAAACTTGGAACATAATTAAACTTTACAAGCGTGATTTAAAATTTACCTTACTTAATTACCCAGATTTTGATGAATACGCATACCCCGCACTCCATACCAGTTATACAATTGACGCAGATGAGCTAACAATAAAAACAACAAACTACAGTAGCTCAAATAATCCGCCTATTTTGCACCGTAAAGAAACCTTTGTACTACCAAGTTACCCGCTCTACCAAGTATTTAAAGATATTACCGACGAAGGTGAGCGAATAGACCTGTACCAAAACACCAAGAGTATTGGTTTTAAACAGCAATGGGAAAACTCAATAAAGCGCAAAGGCTTTAAACTTGATGAGCAAGGCAGATTACACAAAGTAGCTGAGTTACCAGAGCCTATAGTTGAAAATGAAGCACAAACAATAAAGCGACATTTAACAGCTATAAATCGTGATAGGCTTTCTGCGCCTTTTCAAAAACTAGCAAAGCACGGTTATTTAAATGGTGATTATTCAATACTCGATTACGGCTGCGGCCTAGCCGATGACGCAACAGAACTAGAAGCACACGGGTTAAATATTAACGCATGGGACCCAGTACACAGGCCAAACGGAAATAAACAAAAAAGTGATATTGTTAATTTGGGCTTTGTACTCAATGTAATTGAAGATCAACAAGAGCGAAAAGACACATTAAAAGCAGCCTATCAGTACACACAAAAACTCCTTTTAGTATCAGTAATGCTTGCTAACGAAACTAAGCAAGAACACTTCAAACAATATAAAGACGGCGTAATCACTAAATGGAACACCTTTCAAAAATACTATAGCCAAGCCCAAATAAGAGCCTACATAGAGCAAGCCCTTAACGTTAAAACAATGGCGTTGGGGCAAGGCATAATTGCTATTTTTAAATGCCCGCAATTAGAAGAGGCACATCATTTAGAGCTGCAATTTCAAAATTATAATTGGCAACATATAACCCAAAGGCCGCAGCCAAAAGCTTTACCCAAAGCCCAGCAAAAAACCTTGTTTGAAAAACACAAAACTCTGCTTGATGATTTTTGGCAACATTGCCTGCACTTAGGCCGTTTACCTGCAAACGATGAGTTTGAACAAAGTACAACATTGCGCAAATACTTTGTCAGCCACAACAAAGCATTTAGCTTGCTGCAAAATTACTATGAACAAAATGAATTTGAGCAAGCGAAACAAAAACGAAAACATGATTTACTGGTTTATTTTGCACTTAGCCTATTTGGTAAACGTCAAGCTAAAAGCCATATGCCTGCAAGGCTGACGCGAGATTTAAAAGTACATTTTAGCGATTACAACCAAGCATTAGAGCAAGCAAAGCAACTGCTTTTCTCGATTGCAGAGCCTGCTAATATTGGCAATTACTGTTACCAAGCCTTTGAGCAAATTCAGCTCGGTGAGTTACACGACAACCACTCATATATTTTACCCACTCGTTACTTAAACCAACTCCCCGCAATACTGCGTGTTTACATAGGCTGTGCCGTGCAATTGTATGGCGATATAGACGACGTAGATTTAGTAAAAATACATATGCGCTCAGGCAAAGTGACATTTTTAAAATACGATGACTTTAATAAAAAGCTGCCACTGCTCACTGAGCGAATAAAAGTCAAAATGCTAGAGCAAGATATAGACTATTTTTACTACGGCGAGGCTTACCCCTACCAGCCCTTTTATAACAAAATAGATTATTTACAAAAAAGCAGTAGTGAATACAAAAGCCAACAACGCTTTGATAAAAAATTAGCCGATATGCTCAAAGGAGTAACCAAAGCAGAGTGGCCCAACTGGCCTATTTTACTTAAGGTGTTTGACTATTGGGGTGTGGAATTAAATGGGGATAGGTTTTTTGGTACTAAAAAACCTAACTCCTAGACTATATTGTAGTTAACTTAAAGTCTTGACTGCCAAGGTACTCTACCCCTACCTCAGAAGGAAAACCACTTTTCCAATGGTTTAATTTATTTTCAATTAACCATAGTCCTATTTGTGGATTTCGCAGCTCATTACACTTGTTCCAAAAGCCTGGTGTAATATCAACTTTAAAGGAGTTATTATTAGTTTTGATTAATACGTGGCCCCATTGCTCACTAAAAATATTTTCTTTAATTTCTTTTGGGATTCTTATGCCAAAACCAGCACCAGTAATGTTATTAGGCTTTCCCGAACTCCAAACCGTTGTCTTAAAAAACATATTTATTCCTTGAGTTTTCGTGTATCAAATTCAAACTAAATCAATCTCAAAATCATAAATTGGAATATTACTTCTTGTTACTCCAATTTCGCGGTCAATCATTATCTCAGCAAGTGTTTGCCCGTCAATTAACACAATAGGCACACAACCTCTCTTGAAGGCTATATCTTGAGCTTCTTTTGTAAATTCACTAGTGGTTATAAAAATGCCTTGCTGGTACTCGCCCTGAATGTCCCCCCTAAACTGTGAAATATCAGGACGCGACACTCTATTAGTGCGCTTATAACGTTTACATTGCGCTGCAACATGCAATTGTGAAATTCCTACTTCTAAGTAACCGTGAACATCTATTCCGCCGTCACGGCCGCGTTGAGTAACTATCATATCCTCGAATCCATACCTATCTAAGAACCGCTGGCAAAATAGTTCAAATTCTTCAGGTTCTAAGCTATATAGATGATCAATAATATGGTTAATTGTTGTCTGTTTTAGTTTTTTGGCGAGCTCTTTAACTAAACTCAAATTATCTAAAGCACTTTCTGCTATTTGGTCGGGTACAGGCATTTTCTGTTTATAGCTAACTAACGAATACAGACCTTTTTCATCTTTTATAAAAAATTTATTTTTTGCTTCGCAAGACCACGATGTTTGCTCACAATGCCTTTCTATTTGAACTCGCAAAACAGCAAGTGGATCTTTTGCACCGAACTTATAAAATGAACGCTCCATAATCTTACTATAAATTTGTTTTAGGCTACTTGCTGCTCCTAATAAATAAAGAGCCTCCTTTGCCGCCTCAACAATCGTCATTTTTGACATATTCATCCTTAAATATCTACAAGCTTGCTTGTTTACCGATCAAGCCATTAACTTTATCACCAAAAAAATGTAAGTCGCTAATAATCTCTTTATGGCGTGATTCAACTTCACTATTTATTACGTGGTGCAAACGATAAAGTGCTTGTTTTTCAGTGAGTAATCCTGTTTGTTTTTGGCAGCTAATTAAAGATACTTTATATTGTGCTGTCCTGTAACGCGACCACGCACGTGTGTAACCCTCTAATCTATTTATTAAGTAGAATATAAATGTCATCCCTAAGCCAATACCTAGTAAAGGAATAACACAGGCTTCCCAATTTAACTCCAGTTCTTTTAATAAAGCTGGCACAAAATAAATTGTGATAAAACACCAGTTAGATTTTGACTTGATAACGCCTCTATCTGTAACAAAGTCAGGGAGTAAACTAATAGTTAAAATTAAGCATGGTAACGATACTAAAAGCCATAATTCAATACCGTCATAACTGCCTTCAAATTTATTTATACAAAATAACGAGCCTGCGAACATGGCTAAAAATAACCCTTGTTTCATTGCAAAACGACAAACGTTACTTTTTTTAGCAAACCAGTTAACGTAACTATTTAAATAATCAGAGTAATTGCTACATTGGCGTTCAAAGGTTTTATAATTTGTAAAATCATGCCATTGGGGTGAGTTCTTATATTTTACTTTTTCATTTTTCATTTTAATAGCTCAATTTTTTAAAACGCCAGATTTTGCCGTTACGCACTATTTGCTCTAACTTTGCAATTGCATCCATAGGAGGTAAACGTTTATCCAACTCGATAAGAATATGTGCATATTCATTACGCAGATTTGTTGAAAATATACCAGGGTCATCAGAACCTAATACAACGGGCACTTCCATGCCTTTTTCTTCGGTTACACCTAACCAATCAAAGATATGGTGCTCACTGTGATTTTCATAAAAACTAATTCGTACGTTACTTGTTGGGAGGGACTCAATAGCCATGTGGCGACGATTAATTTTACCTAATACATATTTTTGTAGCATACGAAAAACTTCATATGTAAATGCTTTTTCGCAAGGGCAAGTAAGATCAACTTCTATCAATTCTTCATATTCATAAACATAGTTCGTGTTATTAATACCATGATATTTTTCGAATATCTCGAAAGCAACTTCTCGCTCAGCTTTAATGGTTTCAATATGCGCTAACTCCTTGCGGATGTCATCTCGTAGGTAACTGTTGCACGCACGTTTTAATTCAAAAGCTAAAATAGGGTCTAAGTAGCGTAATTTCCAAGCATCATAAAGATCTTGTGCCGAATATCCTTTTTTATATATTTTTGCTGAAAGTTTACGAATTTCGCCTTCCATTAAATGCAATATGCGTCCTTCAATATTACTTTCACACAATATACGATATGAAAATACTAAGTCGTCCAATCTCTCTCCTTGCTTCATAACAAGGGTACTACCAATTCTGTCACGCCAAAGTGTTGGATTTATTCCAATTGCCGTTCCGTGACCAATTCGATTACCTGTTTTTAGCTCTAAGAAGTCGATTGCTTCGGCGACAGTTCTGATCCCCGATAATAGATGAACAAAATCTTCACCTGCATGAAAAGTAAAATTGTGATAACCATCAGCTCTAAGTCGTCTAAACACAGGTGCAAATGTTTCAGGTCCTGCATCTAACTCATTAGACGCCGCATCAAAGCCAAATAAAAATTCATTCAACCCGCTATACCTATTTGTCAATGCAACCATAGCTCGACGAGTTTTTTCTATTTCATTTCTTAGAGAGAACTGCCTACATGTCCAGCCAAAATCATGCTCTCTTTTTTTTAGCTTTATCAATCTGCTATCTGGTTTCTTTATAAAATGAGCAAGTAAGCCAAGCTTAAGACTCCCTCTACTTTGCTGAGCAGAGCTCAGTAAATCAAGTAAACCATAAGGAACAGTATTATTAGCCGAGTTAGATTTTTTTTCACTATTGAATTTATCAAAATCTTTTAAAATAGACTTTAACGTAGCTATATTATCTTCTAGTTTTAGACTGGGTGCATAACGACCCTCCAATAAAGCTATATCACTTTTTTCTTTATAGGAAAATTGATGGAAACGAGAAACAAATTCAACTTCGGCCGAGCGCCGCATCTGATTAAAAGTAATTTTTTGAAACTGTTCAAAACCTATATTTTGAGTTTGCTGCACAATTAATCGCATAAATTGACACTTTAGCAGTAGATAATAATAAAGAGCTTGAGCAAACTCATCATCGTCTCTATGCGAACTTAAGTAGTCAAAAATTAGTATTAAAAATAAAGTTTCCTCAGCTAATGGAGTTTTATTTTTTTTATCTATATGACTCAATAAGTTTTTAAACTGTACAAAAGCCTTTAACCCATCTTGCTCGACTGTATCAATTGCATTAAAACTTCCAGCCATATTAATACTCACAATATTAATACTCTCATCAGGGCTAAAGACTTTTTTTAATAATGCCCCCCTTAAAAGCTTAGCCGTTCTTAATCGTTTAAACTGTTTTCTTTGATTAAATCCCAATTCATCGGCAATATACTGCTCTTTAACTAAGTTATTATCTTTTGCCCATAACAGGGTGTTAGCAAATGTTTTTGGCTTTTCAAGTGCAACTCTCCACACTTGCTCTATTTCTGTTGAACCGCTTAAATGAACATGTAAGTCATCTAACTGGAGCCGCTCTATCAACTCATCTAATCTAGGATCTTTAATTGAAGGTAGTACGCTATATCTAACTTGTGGTGATATTACTTTTTCAATGTAATCAAGTAATTCCGTACGGCTAAATATATTTGGTGAACCATATCTTTCTCTTAAAGACTCGGCAACCGCTATTATTGGCGGTACCTCTGTGATTAACTCTTGCCACTCGCTAAATAAATCTGTTTTTACAAGAAGTTGACCATTTGTAGTTGGCTCTACATATCGAGAAGCTAACTTGCTTAATACCTTAAGTAGGAAGTCTGATAGGCTACTACCTTTTGTATTCAATAATAAGCTTTGTCTATTTTTTATTAAGTAATCCGGTCGTTTAGCATTTCGACGATGTACCCCCTGAAACAATAATTGACTTAGCTGACTTGGTAAAATAAAGCCATTCTCAGTATAAAGCCTTAGAGCTTCGGAGTTTCGAAAACTTTCTCTAAGTAACTCTTGAGGCATTATTTTTTATCGCCTAGTGTGTTGTTTTCATTATCGTCTGGTATGTTGTTTTCATTTTGATTATCGGATTCGTTTTTATTAGCGACTGCGTTTTCATCATCTTGCTTTTGTTTTGAAGTCGCTTCTTTATTTACTGTGACCTCTTTAAATATACTTGCTACATTCTTAAATTTTTCACTAGTGTTAAGTGGTACGCTATTGAGAATATCCCACAGACCATGGAAACTTACTTCATTATCACTATTCTTCCATGTTGCAGTTATTGCAGACTTGTAATCTAGTTTTTCTTGGTTAGCACCAGTGTAAGAATAAAATTGGGCCACATGAGTATTAAACCAATTAATGCCTTGATAATGAACGACTTTCTTTTCAGAGTATGGATATAAAAAGACGCCAATCAACGGACATGATAAAAAAACATCTAATAGTGGGTATTCGCTTAAATCTAAGGAGCTCTGCTTCTCTAACTCATCTTTCCCAAGATTTTCGATAAATACACGGTCCGAGGTCGGATTGGATTTACTATTTAACTTTTTAGAATTAAGTGAATGCTTATTCTCTTCAAAGTGTAATGCACTTAAAAAAGCAATTAAATGACGATGTAAGAGGTTACCCAAGTAGGGATCTAACTTTCTATTCTCTTGGCACATTGAATCCGCATTTTTATAATATCTTTTTAAGGCGCTCTCTAAAGTTTGTTGAGAAACTGAAATTGTTTGGAACCTTTTTTTAGTTTCAGCAATCCATATACTTAAAGCTTCAAAAAATTGGCCCCACGTATTTTTTCCTTCTGTATCGAAGTCAAGCTCGTCTTCCTCTCCATCGTCAATTAGACTTGCTTCATCATCAAGAAACACCGGCTTTGGTAATATTTCTTTATCTACAAGATCTTTTAATTTTTCTGTAATCTCGTCTTCTGTTTCGACTATTAAAATTTCAGCGATACTAGCAATCAACAAAGGAAAACAAATATAGCTTTTTCGTTCACCTTGACTAGTGTTTGTTTTCACAGTCAGTAAGTGAACTAAATTAGGAAGCCCACCAAATGTTGAAGGTAAGTCTGATAACCTATTGAAAATACCTTTTTGCCCAGATAACTTATCATTTTGTAATTCGATTACTTTCCAATACTCTCTAAGATAAATATTTTTCTGTGCCTCAATGCGACTCTTCTCAAAGTCTATCTTTGCAACAAAGTCTTTTAGAATGACTCGTTTTTCTTTGCCCTTGGGGTCTTTTGATGGTTTGTATCCCCAAACCCTTTTCAAGGCACTATTTATTGTAAAACTTTGGTTATCCGGAACACTAATAGCCAATACTCTCATGCTACTCGATAAGTGAGAAATAATAGAGGATGCACGTAAGCTAAAATCGTATAGCTCCGGTGAGTTTTGAGTGTTTAGATATTCAAACAGCTCTTTATCCATGTTAGGAATGAATTGAAATATAAAATTAACCGAACTATTTCTTAAAGAGCAAGCTATAAAACTTTTCGGCGATATATACTTAGTAAGAGCCGTCAAAGATGAAAAAGTAATTGCTAACTGATTTTGATTAAAGTGTTCATATGTTGGTAAGTATGGCTCTAGCTTGTTCTGTAGCTTATTTGCACTTAGCCAATGCCAGTAAGCATTAAAAACTCTATTTTCAAATGAAGTTGAGCTCATTAATCCATCTGTATCAATATTTTGTGATAATAGGGCTGAAGAAAATATATCCGTCAGTCTATGATTGACATTTGTAAGAGCATTTCTTAACTCTTCGTAACTTTGCTCTTTAGTGAGCTCTTGAGTCGTTTTTAGAAATTGCCAAATAGTTCTAGCTGGCAAGCTGAGAATCGCATCGATATAAATCTGATTCTTATTATTTCTACCTAAGATTTTATTAAAAATTTTATTAAGATAACTTTGCAAACTCTCACTATTACCCTGTCCTGCAGTAACTTGAAAAGACAAAGAGTCACCTTTTTCCTCAACCATTTTACGTAGACTCTTCATATGAATACGATTCTCAGGTTTAAGAACTTTTAATAAATATTGTTCTTCTAATCGATCAATTTTCTGTATTAAAGGATCACTTTCCCAAGTATTTTGATGATTATGAAATTTATTATTTGGTCTATCATAATTCAGAACAGTGTCACCTATGGATTCTAATACAGCTCTTCTAATAAGAGTTCTATACAAATCAATATCACCAGAAATTATTATTATTAATTGCTTGTGTGTTAAGTATTTTCTTACAGTTTCTAAGACCGGCCATCCTCTTTCAAATTGAGTATCAATATCATCAAATGTAATAACAAGAGCCTCTTTCCCCATTAGTTCAAGTGACGATTTGATAAACTGATTCAAAGCAACTTCTAAGCTAAGACCTTGCTTTGCTTTTTGTAGGCCAGACTCTAAAACATAATTTTTATCTTCCCATTCATCCCCATAGTTTGTCTGAGCACCTATACCATCTATTTGACACAATCCACCGGCTAAATCCGTTAATGTTTTTTGCCATATTGAATATTTTTCGTTAGAGATATTTGTATTAGGGAAGGACTTGTCTATCTTTGTTTTGATCAATGATATTATTAGTACAAGAACATTTTCTTTAGAAGATACTAAAGTAGGGTCTATTACTGGTAAAACTAAATTTTCACCATCCTTGTCATTAGCCAAATCATCTAAAATATTTCTTATAAATGTAGATTTACCAGTCCCCCTAGCACCGCAAATAGTAATTGCATTATGAGCACGCTCATAAAAGAGCTCACTATCATCTTCACTTTTCAACTTTATATTTTTTAAAAAACCACTAATCTTTAGTTCAAAAGAAGCTTTTGCGTCAATCTGAAAAAGTTGATTGTTTCCAAGACTAATAACGTCTGTTGGCATATCAAGATTTAGTTCAATAGTATTTTTATTTACATCTGTTTTAGTTGGCATTTAAATATCCTTTTTAGATTATTATTCATTAAATCATAACTATAAATAATTCAAAGTCGAAAAAGGAACAAACACCCAAATAAAAAGTTAATGCAAACTGAATGAATAAAAGCTTTGTTATTTTTAACAAACAAATGATTATAAGTTACCATTCAAAGTGTTATACTTTGCTAAAAATAACAAACTAGATTTAATTATGTTTGAAAACAAATATTGCTATTCATTCCCAGCAGTAAGAGGACAACAAGCAGGTCGCCCTTTTTATATTGCTACTTGCCCACTTAGAATTATTCCTAAAATATTTTTATTTGATGAAGAAGAAGTGCCTGCAGAACTGCGGGCACAACGTACCTTAAATCGGACACGGCTCCCTGAAATGGTTCGTTATTTAGTTGATAACCCAAAAGAATATGTGTTTTCATCGCTAACCGCATCTGTTGGTACTGAAGTGCGGTTTATACCTCATGAAGGAGCTCACGACTTAGGTGTATTACAAGTTCCTATGGACGCTGAAATACTGATTAATGATGGACAACATCGACGTGCCGCGATTGAAGAAGCATTAAAAGAAATGCCTGAGCTAGGTCAAGATAATATATCTGTGTTATTTTTTGTTGATGAAGGCTTGAAGCGTAGCCAACAAATGTTTGCCGATTTAAATAAGTATGCTGTAAAGCCTAGCCCTTCAATTAGTGCGTTATATGATTTTAGGGATTCGTCTGCAGGTGTTGCACGTTACCTAGCAACAGAGATAAAGCCTTTTGTGGGTTTTACTGAAATGGAACAATCGACTGTTTCGCCCAAAAGTGCCAAGTTATTCACTTTAAGTAGTATTAAACAAGCAAGCCAAATACTCCTCAGTAAAAATGCAAAGTCACATTTTGAAGATGGTGATTTACAAATTGCCGTTAGTTTTTGGCAAGCGTGTTTTGGCGTTATAACTGAATGGCAACAAGTACATAATAAAGAGCTCTCTCCTGCTAATTTTAGGCAAGAGTATATTCATGCTCATGGCATTGGTTTGCATGCGTTAGGGCGTATGGGTAAGTCGTTAATTGCTCAGCACCCTAGAGATTGGCAGCACGTTCTGCAAAAGTTAAGCAAAATAGATTGGCGAAAGAGCAACCCTATATGGGACAATAGAGCATTGCACCACGGAAAATTGTCCAAAGCTTCTAGTAATATTAAACTCACTGCTAATATTTTAAGGCAGGCTCTTGATTTACAACTTGAAGGCAATGATAAAAAACTAGAAGAAGAGTTTAGTAGTAATCATGTTTGAATTTCAAAATTATGACGATATCCATGACTACATGGATTTTATCGAAGACCAAATCTTTGCCGAGCGCCCTTTAAAGGAGCAACTTGCAGAGATTCAATATTTATACATGCGTGAAAACCAACCTTGGGTTGTAGCTTTTAGCGGCGGTAAAGATTCAACCGCTATATTAACGCTTGTGTATTTAGCTCTACTTGGTTTAAGCCCTGAACAACGTACTAATAAAGTTTACGTTGTATTTTGCGATACCTTAGCTGAAGTGCCTATTTACTTACAAAAAGCACTGCATGCTTTAAATACATTGCAAAGGGCAGCTAGCATCACTGACTTGCCAATAGAAACTCGTATTATTACCCCTAAGGCCAGTGATACATTTTGGTCTCGTTTACTTGGGCGTGGTTACCCTGCACCTAATTTAAAGCTAAACCGTTGGTGTACTGAAAAAATAAAACTAAACCCTTTTAAAGACTTTGCTAAAACTGAGTTTAGCGCTGAACAAGCTCCTATCGTTGTTATTGGTTCTCGCTCTCAAGAAAGTAAAAACCGTGAAGATATATTAGAAAAGTATCATTCAGGCAAAGAGTATTTTGATGAAACCGACCCTCATTATCGCCGGTATGCTCCAATAAAAGATTGGCAAGTACAAGAGGTTTGGCATCTGTTAGGACAACAAATTGCGCCAGGGCAATATGAAGAACTAGGCCCTTGGGAAACACCTTGGGGTACTTCCAATATCGCTTTAGTGGAGCTTTATGATAGTACGAACTCAACTAGTGGCGAGTGCCCATTGGTTGAAACAGCCTCATCACCTGGGTGTGGTAAATCTCGTTTTGGTTGTTGGAGCTGCACTGTTGTTACTAAGGATAAAGCAATTGATGGACTTATAGCTAACGGTGAAACTTGGTTACAACCTTTGGCCTCTTTTAGAAACTTTTTGCACTCAACTACTGAGCCCAGTGTAAAAGGATTGTACCGCCAAAACAGAAGACGCGACGGTAAAGTGAGCGTTAAACACGGTATGCAAGAAGAAAAAGACATCGAGTTTATTCATGGGCCTTACTTTTTACACCTACGTAAAGAGTGGTTAGAACACCTACTAACCATGGAAAAAGAAATTAATGAGCAAGGCCGTGAAGTTTCATTAATTACAGAAGCCGAACTCCATGAAATACGTCACCAATGGCGAAATGATCCGCTAACACCCGACTGGGCCGACGACTTACCTAAAATTTATAAACGTGTATATCCCAATGGGCCTGTTGAATTTTTGGAAGATGATGGTAATACCTTTACTAATGTTGAATCTGAAATGATAGATCATATGGCTCACGTTCATCAGGTGGATGCCGAGCTAGTTAAAAAGCTAATTGATTTAGAGCTCAGTGTATCTGGTTTAGGCAAGCGCCAAGGCATTTTTAATCGTTTAGATAAAATATTACGCCAAGACTGGGGCAGTGTAGATGAAGCAAAGCAAAAGCGCGAATCAGAGAAAGTTTTACAATATTCGTTACTACAAGATATAAATGAAATTCAAGCTGAGTTAGACGGAATTGACTCGCTTATAAACAGTGATTTATAAAAATGATTATTAATAAGCTACGTTTAAATAACTTTAGAGTATTTGCAGGTAGACATGAAATTGATTTAAAACCTCAAAAACATAAACCCATTATTCTGTTCGGCGGCTTAAACGGCGCAGGTAAGACAAGTATTTTGACTGCAATAAGATTCGCCCTACTAGGGAGACAAGCTTTTTCAGGCAACCTTTCAAATCCTGCATTTATTGGAGAACTACAAAAACTTATTAATAACAGTGACGGTAAAACTGATAATAAAAGAGCATATTTAGAGCTTGAGTTTGATTATGTAAGGCAAGGTGTTTGCTATAGTTATTGCGTAAAACGTCAGTGGCAATACGGTAAAATTGACGAACTTGTTATTGTAGAAGATGGTGTAGAAAAGTTTGAGCTTAACTATGAGCAAGCTCAAGCATTCTTAATAGAGTTGATCCCTGCGGGAATAGCTGATTTAGTCTTTTTCGATGGTGAGAAAATAGCTGAGCTTGCTGAAGATAACTCAGGCATAATTTTACAGCATGCAATAAAACGTTTACTTGGCTTAGATATAGTTACTCGTTTAAAAGAAGATTTAAGAATTTATCTGCGCAAAGCTGGTATAGCAGCAAGTGAAGAAAAATTAAAAGAGCAATATCATGAATTAGAAGCTGAGAAAGATGAATTACTATCAAAAGCTCTTTTAAAGCGAAATGAAGCTGACTTAATATTTAACAGCATTACAGAACTCAACAGCAAAATAACTTTAGCAGAGCAGGAGTTATTATCTGGAGGAGGAGCTTGGGCATCTAGCCGCGAAAATACTCAGAAATCAATAGATCTTAATATTCAAAATAAAGCAGTACTTGAAAGCCGCTTACAGCATGAACTTGAAGGCGATTATGCTTTGAGCTTAGCGCAAAAAACCCTAACTACTTTGCTTAATGAAATAACAAAGACGCAAGACTCGGCCAAAAAAGTAGCTTTTAAAAATCAGCTTGATGGCTTTTTAAATCAATATAGCTCAAAAGATTTTTTTGCTTTAAAAGCTCAATTATTAGAGGCCGCCGATGACTACAGTCAACCTGGGGCTAACTTGATAAGTTTTGATTTAAGTGAACAACAAAGCGCATTACTCCATGCACAAGTAAATCAGCAAGCACTTATTTCTTCACAAAATGCTAAAGAGTTAAAACTAGAGTTAGTAAAGCTACAAAGCACAATTGAAAATGCTTCAATAAATGTATCAAGAGCTCCTGAGCAGGAACAATTGCAAGTTTCTTTTGACAAATTAAGGGTTTTAGAGAAAGAGAAAAGCACTTTTGTTAAAGAGTATAAGGCGATTTTATTTGACGCAAAAACTCTGTTTAAAAGTGCTCAAGATTTAACAAGCAAATTAGTTAAGCTTCAAAAAGAAATGAAAACAGCGTTTGGCGAAGAAGATTCTGCTATAAGAGCAAGTAGAACTATTACTTTACTTGATGAGTTTTCGAATGAACTGGTTAAATTAAAACTGACAGAAATTGAAACTAAGTTTATAGAATCTTATAAAAAACTTAATAGAAAAGAAGATGTTAAACTAAATATTAGTATTGACCCTCATAGCTATAATGTCGTTTTGGTAGATGACTTCGGCAATAACATCGATAAAAATGGATTTTCTGCAGGTGAAAAGCAAATTTTTGCTATTGCTATGTTGGATGCACTTGCTAGTGTTTCTGGTAAAAAATTACCTGTAGTTATAGATACACCTTTAGGCAGGCTCGATTCAAATCATAGAGATAAGCTTGTTCAACATTATTTTCCGAATGCTTCTGAACAGGTCATTATTTTATCCACCGATACTGAAGTAAATGAACAATATATTGGCCAAATGAAAGATTCTATTTCTTGTAAATATGACATTAGTTTTGATCAAGTCACAAAAACATCTTCTGTTTCAACGGGATATTTTTGGGAAAAAGAAGAGGTGAGCGCAATATGATTTTACCTAACAGAGGCATGAAGCTAACCAAAGAAACAGATGAATTTTTAAGACGATTAAAGGGCAGAACAAAAGTAACACCTAATATACTGGCTAGGATGGCGTTTTTTATATCCGTTGAAAGTGGAAACCGCTATAACAATGAGCCAATAGATCTAGATGGTACTCTTTCTTTAGATAAAGTTACTTGGTTGGGCGAAACTACATTAGCTACTGAAATGACTTTACAAATGCTATACCCAGAACACACTAGTCAAGAAAATACAAAAGCATGGGCATATCATGTCATGCAAGGCTCTAAAAGTTTTAGGAATGCTAAAAGTATTGAGGATTTAGTTTTTTAAACTAGATCCTCCTTCTGTCTTTATGATTGCGTAACACCTGCACTGAATAACTACTTAGTATGTATATAAACTGCAAACTATATGCAGGGTGAGGTAGCCGCAACTGTGAAGTCAGCTTTTACTATATTGAATTTTGCACTAATCATTTCTCCAATCGTAAAACCCTCTCCTTTTTATATACATTTTTTTACAACTTTAATGATTCCTTCACCATTATATTATTTTGCTAGGTTATACTGTTTTAATAACGTACAAAAAAAGCTTACCTCAGAGACTTAATGAATAAATTAATAACCTTATTATTGTGTGTGTTGTTTAGTACCTCTTGGGGTGTGCTTGCCTGCGAAAGAACGCTTAGCGTTGCCTCGCATGATGCTTTTTGGCCGCCGTATGTAATGGGCATTAGCGGCCAGTTGCAGGGTAAAGAGGTGGATGCGTTAACTATTATTTTTAAAGACTCGCCTTTTTGTTTTGAAATAAAAATGCTGCCTAACTCTAAACGGGCTTTTACCGAGCTGCGCCATGGCCGAATAGACATAGGCTGGGCGGCAAGTTACACCAGTGAGCGCGCTAAATACGTTCACTATACAAAGGCCTACCGCACCGAGGTAATGCGTTTATACGAAAACAAAAACAATCAACACAAGGTTAAAAACTTAGCTGATATTTTTAACCAAGGTTTAACCATAGGCGCTAACTTTGGTAGTTATTACGGCGAAGAGTTTGAGCAGTATAAAAAAAGCCATAAAAAACAAATAGAATACACCAGCGCAACCAGTAAGCGCTTTGAAATGCTTAATAAACAGCGTATAGATTACGCAATAGAAGATGAGCTAGTAGGCAATTATTTAAGTAAGCGTGGTAACAGCTTAATGAAAGCGCCTACCGTACCCGCTATTAATAAAGACCAAATACACTTAATGCTAAGCAAAAGAACAGTAACGCCTGATGAGGTTAAAATTATTAACGCGCATATAACTAAAAATAAAGCGGCACTTAAGGCGCTGTTTGAATGAATGTTTTGAGCTGTACGCGTGTGTTTTTATTGGTGTGGGTAACGTGTTTGGGGTTATTTAGCGCTAAAGCCCAAGCATGCGATAAAACCATTAATGTAGGCACCAACGAGCGCTACTGGCCGCCGTATGTGGTACTAAAAAACAATACGTTAACGGGTGTTGAAATAGATATAATTAAAACCATTTTTAAAGACTCCCCTTTTTGTATAAATTTTACGTTATTACCTAACTCCTTACGCGCCTTAGAAGAGCTAAAACACGGCCGTGTAGATTTAATGTTTGCAGCAAGTAAAACCCGTGAGCGCCAAGCTTACGCCCACTTTAGTTTGCCTTATCGCGAAGAAGTAATGTTGTTGTATAAACATGCTGGCTCGGCAAATATTAGTTCGTTAGAGCAGTTATTTAAAAAAGGCTTAACAGCCGGCGTTAATCGCGGCAGCTTTTTAGGGCACACGTTTAAAACGTTAAGCGATAAATATAACAAGCAAATAGTACTTACCAGCGATGCCGATAAACGCTTTGCTTTATTAAATAAAAAGCGGGTAGATTTTGTAGTAGACGATTCGTTAGTGGCGCACCATTTTGCTAATAAATACACGGCTATTTTACCCGTTGAGCAAGTAGCGCCTATTAACGTAAATAATGTGCATTTTATGATGAGCAAAAAAACGATTTCTTTAGAAGAAGTTAACACTATTAATGCGCATATTGTAAAAAATAAAGCGGCGCTTAAGGCGTTATTTAAGTAATAATACCAACCCATATTAATACTTAATCATTTTCAGGGGCTAAATGTGTCGCTATCTGCGTT
>NZ_LKBC01000001.1:632715-748582 GCF_001400005.1 Pseudoalteromonas sp. P1-30 | reverse complement strand
ACGTTTATCCATCCTCAAAATAGATCACTTAATTATGCGGATTGGTATAAAAGGACGTTTTATGAAAATGTTTCTGTTAGCGTTTATAGTTTTGGTGGCGCAATTTAATGTGCTGGCATGCACTAAAACGCTAAAAATGGGCACCAACGAAACCAACTGGGCGCCCTATTTAATTAAACAAGGCAATGCCTTTGTAGGCTCAGAGGTAGATACGGTTAACGCTGTTTTTAACGATTCGCCTTTTTGTATTGAATGGGTTTATTTTCCGAGCTTATCGCGGGTTCAGCAAGAGCTAAAAACAGGCCATATTGATATTACCTTTGCGGCAAGTTATACAAAAGAGCGCGCCGAGTACTCTTATTTTACTGATGTTTATCGCGATGAAGTTATGCTGCTTTATAAGCATGAAAACGCCATAGATGTAATTAACTTAGCGGCGCTTTTTGAACGTGGCTTTATTGTTGGCGTTAACAGAGGCAGCTTTTTTGGCGCTGAGTTTGAAAAAATAAGAAAACACTACCCCAACCAAATAGTACTTACCGCAGATGCAAATACGCGCTTTGGTATGCTAAACAAAAAGCGAGTTGATTACGTGATTGACGACTCTGTTGTCGCAAAATATTTTGCTAAGCGCTACAGCACCATTTTGCCGGTAAAAACGGCGCCAGCTATTAATGTTAATGGCGTGCATTTTATGATGAGTAAACAGTCGGTCACGCTTGAGGAAGTCGCTGTAATTAATGGCCTTATTAAAAATAATAAAGCGGCTATAGAGCGCATTTATAAACCCTATTAACCCGCGGTTTTACACTTATATAGATTCATAGCCCAACGTGCTACCATTTTAGGTATGTATCTTTTACCTTTCATTACCATGGGGGGATCTGTATAATTCGCCAGCTAATTTACCCTATTGCTTGGTCTTGTTTGTGGCGTTTTGCTGCAGTTGGCCCCTGTCAGTACTCATTCTAGGACTAACTTTTTGATCTCCACCGCAAATATTACGATGCAGTTTGGCGCAGAGCCGTTGTTTGAAAACATTTCAGCTAAATTTGGTAACGGTAACCGTTACGGTTTAATTGGCGCTAACGGCTGTGGTAAGTCGACCTTCATGAAAATTTTAAGCGGAGCGCTTGTGCCAAGTGCGGGTAATGTGTCGATTACACCGGGGCTTAAAGTAGGTAACCTAAGCCAAGACCAGTTTGCGTTTGAACAATACAGCGTTGTAGATGCCGTAATTATGGGCGACGTAGAGCTTTGGAAAGTAAAGCAAGAGCGCGACCGTATTTACTCATTACCCGAAATGAGCGAAGAAGACGGCATGAAAGTGGCCGACCTTGAAAGCGTTTTTGCCGAAATGGATGGTTACACAGCCGAAAGCCGCGCTGAAGAAATACTATTAGAAGCGGGTATCGATAAAGAGTTTCATTATGGGTTAATGGCAAACGTTGCCCCAGGTTGGAAATTACGTGTGCTTTTAGCGCAGGCGCTGTTTGCAAACCCAGACATACTGCTACTCGATGAGCCTACCAATAACTTGGATATTCATACCATTACGTGGCTTGCTAATGAGCTTAATAAACGTAAATGCACCATGATTATTATTTCCCATGACCGCCACTTTTTAAACTCGGTATGTACTCACATGGCCGACATTGATTACGGTGAGCTGCGTATTTACCCAGGTAACTACGAAAAGTTTTTAGAAGCGGCAGGCTTACAGCGAGAGCAATTATTAGCCGAAAACGCTAAAAAGAGCGCTGAGATTGACGAGCTTCAAGACTTTGTTAACCGTTTTGGTGCTAACGCGTCTAAAGCTAAACAAGCCAGTTCGCGTGCTAAAAAAATGGATAAAATTAAGCTTGATGAAGTTAAAGCGTCAAGCCGTATGAGCCCATCGTTAAGTTTTGACGAAGGCAAAAAAATGTACCGCCAAGCGCTTGAAGTTAATAAACTTGGCCACGGTTTTGATGGCGAAACATTATTTAGCGGCGGCGACTTTTTACTAGAAGCTGGCGCAAAGCTTGCGGTTATTGGCGAAAACGGTGTGGGTAAAACCACCTTTTTACGCTGTTTAGTAGACGAGCTTAAAAGTAATGAAGGCGAAATTAAGTGGTCAGAAAACGCAAGCTTTGGCTACTGCCCGCAAGACAGCACAAAAGACTTTGATAACGATTTAACGTTATTTGATTGGATGTCGCAATGGCGTACAGCCAAGCATAACGATTTAATGGTACGCGGCATGTTAGGGCGTTTGTTGTTTACCGCCGACGATTCAAACAAAAAAGCGCGTAACTGTTCAGGTGGTGAAAAAAACCGTTTGTTGTTTGGTAAGTTAATGATGCAAGACGTAAACGTACTTGTAATGGACGAGCCAACCAACCACATGGATATGGAAGCCATTGAAGCGCTAAATAATGCACTTAAAGACTTTGCGGGTACGCTTATTTTTGTAAGCCACGACCGCGAGTTTGTATCGTCTTTAGCAACACGTATTATTGATATTAAAGACAAGCAGGTCATTGATTTTCAAGGTACGTTTGACGAATACCTAGCAAGCATAGAAGAGAAAAAATCGCTTAAGTTGTAGCAGCGATTTTATATCGCGTCTGTTTTAGGTTTAAGCTTTTAGGTTTAAGCTTTTAGGTTTAAGCTTTTAGGTTTAAGTTTTTAGGTTTCAAAAACTAAAAATAGAGCCTAAACCATTTTAAAAAGGTGCTGTTTAGCGCCTTTTTTTGTGGGTGTTTGAATAGGTGGGTGCGCATTGCTTTTGTTTAAAAGTGATTATGTCACCACCGAGAAGTGAAGGAGAAGAGCAGGAGAAATTGCTCACCAATCCCCTTGTTTTCTCTGTGTAGCGCAAAGCGCCTCTGTGGCTTCTGTGGTGGTATTTAATTTACAATTAATGAAAAGCTGTACATCAACCCTGAACAAGCTCTGTGCCTACAGGCCACTAACTAAAATTTAGATAATAAAAAAGGGGAGCTATGTTGCTCCCCTTTGTGCCTATAATTTTGATTTATTTAAGATCAAATCTGTCGGCGTTCATTACTTTTACCCATGCATTTACGAAGTCATGTACAAAACGTTCGTTGTTGTCGTCTTGTGCGTAAAATTCGCTTAGTGCACGTAATATAGAGTTTGAACCAAACACTAAATCTATACGTGTTGCGGTCCATTTTATGGTGCCTGTTTTACGTTCAACAATGTTGTAAACACCTGGCTCAGACGGTTTCCAGTTATTGGCCATGTCGGTTAAGTTTACAAAAAAGTCGGTAGAAAGCGCACCTACGTTATCGGTAAATACGCCGTGTTTGCTGCCTGCGTAGTTTGTGCCTAAAACACGCATTCCGCCAAACAGTACGGTCATTTCTGGTGCGGTTAGGCCCATTAACTGGCTACGCTCTAAAAGTAGCTCTTCTGGCGATACGCTAAAATCGCCTTTAAGGTAGTTTCTAAAGCCGTCGTGTACTGGCTCTAACGGTTCGAACGACTCGGCATCGGTCATTTCGTCGGTTGCATCGCCGCGACCTGGCGCAAACGGTACAGTTACATCAACACCAGCTTGTTTTGCAGCTTGCTCTACAGCCGCTGTGCCACCTAGTACGATTAAATCTGCAATACTGATAGGCTTAGCTAAGCCAGCTTTAAATTTTTCAAGGGCACTAAGTACGCTTGCTAGGCGCTCTGGCTCATTACCTTGCCAATCTTTTTGCGGAGCTAAGCGAATACGCGCACCATTTGCACCACCACGACGGTCTGAGCCACGGTACGTACGTGCGCTATCCCATGCTGTAGTAATTAAATCAGTTGCGCTTACGCCGCAATCAAGAATTTGTGCTTTTAGCTCGCTAATTTCGTCATCAGATAGGGTGTAGTCAACCGCTGGAATTGGGTCTTGCCAAATTAGGTCTTCGCTTGGTACATCTTTACCTAAGTAACACGCTTTAGGACCTAAGTCGCGGTGCGTAAGTTTAAACCACGCGCGGGCAAACACATCAGAAAAATACTCAAAGTCGTTGTTAAAGCGTTCAATAATTTTACGGTAGATTGGGTCTACCTTCATGGCCATATCGGCGTCGGTCATCATTGGGTTTAAACGAATTGATGGGTCTTCTACATCTACCGGCTTGTCTTCTTCTTTAATGTTTACAGGCTCCCATTGGTGCGCGCCTGCTGGGCTTTTAGTTAGTTCCCACTCGTAATTTAATAATAAGTGGCAGTAGCCGTTATCCCATTTTGTTGGGTGGGTAGTCCACGCGCCTTCTAGCCCCGACGTTACAGTATTGCGACCAAAGCCGCCTTCTTTAGTGCTGTTCCAGCCTAGGCCTTGCTCGTGTACGTCGGCCGCTTCTGGCTCTGGGCCTAAGTGCTCAGCTTTACCGTTACCGTGGGTTTTACCTACCGTGTGGCCGCCTACAGTAAGCGCTGCGGTTTCTTCGTCGTTCATTGCCATGCGAGCAAATGTTTCACGTACGTGCTGCGCGGTTTTTTGCGGATCGGGTATCCCATTAACACCTTCTGGGTTTACGTAAATTAAGCCCATTTGTACCGCAGCTAATGGGTTTTCCATGGTGTCGGGCTTTTCTACGTTGTCGTAACGCTCATCACTCGGTGCTAGCCATTCTTTTTCTGCGCCCCAGTAAATGTCTTTTTCTGGGTGCCAAATGTCTTCACGGCCACCGGCAAAGCCATAAATTTTTAAGCCCATTGATTCGTATGCCATGTTACCGGCTAAAATAAATAGGTCGGCCCACGATAGTTTGTTCCCGTATTTTTTCTTGATTGGCCATAATAGGCGGCGCGCTTTATCTAGGCTTGCGTTGTCTGGCCACGAATTTAGCGGCGAAAAACGCTGGTTGCCGGTGCTTGCGCCACCACGACCGTCTGATAATCGGTACGTACCCGCAGAGTGCCATGCCATGCGGATCATTAAGCCGCCGTAATGCCCCCAATCGGCAGGCCACCAATCTTGGCTATCGGTCATAAAGGCTTTTAGGTCTGCTTTTACTGCGTCTAAATCGAGAGATTTGAATGCTTCGGCGTAGTCAAAGTCTGTGCCGTAGGGGTTTGATTTTGTGTCGTGCTGATGAAGAATGTCTAAATTTAGAGTATTTGGCCACCAATCTGTGTTTACTTTAGAAATAACTGAGTTACTACCGTGCATTACGGGACATTGACCCGATTTAGTGCTGCTCATTTTCAGCTCCTTACTTTAAATGAAGAGTTTAACTATTTTACTCAAGCCCCAGCGCTTACATTTAAAGTAACACGCTAAGGTGTATTAATTTTGTGCATAATTTTTATTTACTGCTCAAACAATATAGACCCCTAATATTACATTCGCCAGCGTATTAACTTGAATTAAATCGATTGAAACCATTGGTTTAATGAATACAGTTTAAACACCACAATTAGTGTGATCGGATTAAATAGATAACGCGTAATGGTATGTGAAGGGTTTGAAAGTGGCTTTTAATTAAGCGCACATTGGAATACCCCCCTTCACCATGAAATTAAAGTTGTTTATAAAGGTGCATTACTAAGCCCAATGCACCTTTACTTTATAACTTATTGAAATCTATTTTGAATAATTAAGTAAATGTTCAGATTGACTTGATTATTATGACCACTCACTCCTGTTATTTCCCTGCGACAATTTATTGTTGTTTTAAGCAGTTTTGCCAGCCCACATTGGGCTGGCTTTTTTTTGCCTAAAATTTAGAATCCTTTGAGGCTATGTGAACAGTTGTATGATTTTGTTAACTTGTTTAATGTTCAAAGCCAACACGCCCTAGTGCCAATAAGCCTTGCATGTTAAAGTGCGATTAGTCACTAATAATTAACTAGGCGTACCCATGCGTTTTTATATAACTATTCTATTTGTTTGTTTTGTTTCGCTTTTAAATACTGTTAATGCCCAAGAATCTGCTGCACCAACAGAAGAGCAACAGCAACAAGCGTTAGCGCAATTAAATGAGCCCATGTATAAACCGCTTTTAGAACGCTATATTCTTGATGAGTTAAAAGCCGTTCGCCAAGACCAACAACAATTACGCGAAGATGTGACAAAACAAGTTACACACGCCCAATTAGACACCGCCGACAGAGCGCTTATTTACACCACCGACACTATTAATAACGTGTTTTTTATTATTACTGCTACGGCCTCTATTTTGGTTTTAGTAGGCTGGAACTCGCTGCGCGATGTTAAAAATAAAGTAGAAGACATTGTAAATACGCGTGTCAGTGTGATCACTGACGAGTACGAAGATCGCTTAAAGATTCTTGAAGAAAAACTGCGTGTACGCTCAGAAGAAATACTCAGTAACCAAGAGCGTATATCGGTCACTAACGAGGTGCACTCGTTATGGATGCGCGCAAACCTAGAAAGCGACTTTGCAAACAAAATTGAAATATTTGACGAAATTTTAAAACGTAAGCCAGAAGATGTAGAAGCCATTGCCTATAAAGCCGATGCATTATTAGAGCTAAACGAAACCGCTAAAGCCATTGAGTTATGTAACCAAGCCATTGATATAGATAGCGACTACGGCTATGCCTACTGGCAGCGTGCGTGTGCGTATGCACTTACACACAAACATGCCGATGCATTAGCCGATATAAAAATGGCTCTTGAATACTCGCCAAACTTACGTAATGAGCTACTACACGAAAGTGCATTTGCTAGCCTACACGACAACGACAGCTTTAATACCATAGTAGCGGGTAGCTAGAGTTTTGTGGGCGCGTTATTGGCGTAAAGTGCGAAGCCCACAATAGCAGTAGCAGCGGCTTTATGCCGCGAAAAAATTCAATATAAAACGCGAGGTAAACTNGATAAACCCTATTCTGTAGACACGTCTTAAAAGTGATTATCTCACCACCGAGAAGTGAAGGAGGAGAGTAGGAGAAATAACTCACCACCCCCCATTGTTTCCTCTGTGTCTCTGTGTCCTCTGTGGTGAAATTAATGAGTAGCAGCGGCTTTATGCCGCGAAAAAGTTTAATATAAAACGCGAGGTAAACTTGCTGCTACACGATAAACCCTATTCTGTAGACACGTCTTAAAAGTGATTATCTCACCACAAAGAAGTAACTCACCAATGCCTATTTTCTCTGTGTAGCGCGAAATGCCTTCTGTGATGCAATTAGTGAGAAGCTACGCATCCCCCTGAGTAAACTAGGCGTATACAGGCAAAATTAGCTACAGGGTAAAACTTGTATTCAGGCGTTTATAATTATCGTTTAAAGTATAAATCGATGGCTTTGGTGAGGAGTTCGTCGAGTTGCTCTTCGAAGGTATCTATATCAATTTCAAAATGGTTTAAATAGGCTTTGGCTTGCACTCGCGATAGGTTGCGATTTTTTACACTGTATTGACGCTCATCTTTTTGTTTATCAAAACGTGGTAAAAACAAAAATTGCCCGTAATAAGGTGATTTAATATGCTTATTAGCATAACGACAAAAGTCTTCTATGTGATCTGCGCCCTGCGGCCCTAAACACCCTGGCTCAACGCGGTACATTAAGCGAATTTTTTTGTCGTCTGCTAACTGCATAGTGTGCCTTTTATAATTATCTAAAAAATAATACGCGGATTATTTTTCCGTCTTTTATTTGGTAGCTCGATACTAACTCAGAGCGTTTATCTACCACGTTTTCGTCTGTTGAACAGGTTTCTGATAGTTCGTGGTCTATTACTATGTCGCCGTGCACAATACGCTTTATTGGCGAGCTATTAATGCACTTTAATTTTTTAAACATTAAGCCATAACGGGCTATTAGTTTTTCTTTTCCTTTAAATAATAGCTCATTAGGAAAAATATAAAACTCTACATCTTCATCGTACATACGAATAAATTGTTCAATATTACGTGCGTTATAGGCTTCTACTAGTTGCTCTACAACAGCAAGCGACTCTCGAGATTGCTTAGCTTTAGCTTGCTGCTTAGCGGTTAATGCCTCTTTGGCTTGGGTTACCGCTTTTTCTGCCTCGGCCACAGCTGCTGCTTTTTCTACTTTGTTTTTTGGTTTTTCTACCGGTTTTGGGGTTTCGCTACCCAGTACTTTTGAGTCGTCAGGTTTAGTAGTATCTACTGTTGGCGTTTTAAGCTCTGGGGCTTGGTACTCAAGCGTGTTTAACTTTTCATCTTTTGCTTTTGTTGGTGAATTGCTGGCTTGAGTAGAGCTTGACGCTTGCTCGGTACTTTTTTGCTCTTCTTGAGTCTCTTCGGTTTGCTCTGCTGCATAACTGATCAGGGCAACAGTGGCAATAAGCGAGGCAAAAATAATAGATAACGATTTCATAACTTTCCTAATATGAACATATAACGCTGTTAATGCTGCAACATAACAAATTTGAGCGTTTTCGGGTAGCAATTAAATGATTGTTATACACTTTACCAATACTGCTCAACCGTTATGTGCCCTGGGTCTCTGCGACGATTTCGTTTAAAGCTTTTGTCTAAAAGTAACTGTGTGGTGTCTTTTACCATTTGTGGGTTACCGCAAATCATAAATTGCGAATTACTCGGGCTTGGGGTTTTAGAGGCTTTACTAAATAGCTCGCCGTTTTGAATTGCTGTAGTTATACGCCCTTTCAGGCCTTGCTGTGGCTCCTCACGGCTTACAACCGGAATGTAGTTAAGTTGTGTAGGGTGTGCGTTTATTAGGGTGTGTATTAGATTTTGATAGCTTAAATCGGTATTAAAACGTACGCCGTGCACTAAATTAATCTGTGTGTATTTTTGCCATACCTCTTGTTGCTGCAAAATAGATAAAAACGGCCCTATTGCAGTGCCTGTACCTAGCATCCATAACTGCTCGCTTGGCGGTATTTCGTCTAAGGTAAAAAAGCCCGTGGCACGTTGCTCTATTAATACAGTGTCGCCTGGTTTTAATTGCGCCAACCTAGGCGATAATAAGCCGCCCTCTACATTGATAAGGTAAAATTCTAAATCGGGGTTATTAGGCGCGTTTACATAAGAGTATGCCCGAGCAATACGTTTATCGCCCTCCATAATCGAGAGCTTAGTAAACTGCCCTGCTTTAAATGGCTCTACGCTTGCGTTTACTACCAGGCTGAAAAGTGTATCGCTCCACCATGTTACTTTTTTTACGGTTGCATCTACCCAGTTAGACATAGTCAACTCCATAGCTTAACGGTTAAACAACAAAAACAATAAATGGTTGTAATTTATACACTAGCATTAACTTAGTAAGAGTGACACTGGGTGTAGTGACTTTTTAAACATAGTGCTTTTACTTTGGGTAACATTGGTTTGATTAAAAAGGTGAGTAGCTGCGGCTTTATGCCGCGAAAAAGATTAATACCAAACGCGAGGTTAACCCTAGCTACGTGGTTAGCTCGTGCTGTGCAGACGCGCGTTGTTTTCGTTCATAAGTGATTTTTTTCACCACAGAGGAGTGAAGGAGAAGAGCAGGAGAAATGACTTACCAACCCCCATTGTTTCCTTTGTGTCTCTGTGCCCTCTGCGGTGCAATTAATGAGTAGCAGCGGCTTTATGCCGCGAAAAAATTAATACCAAACGCGAGGTGAACTCGCTGCTAAGCGGTTAGCTCGTGCTGTACAGACGTGCAGCTTGCTGGCTGCTTTAAAAGAGGCGCTTTTATAGGCATAAAAAAAGCCGCATAAAATGCGGCTTTGGGGGTTTAGTCTCACTTCACTTTGGGCGTGTCTCCAAAACTTAGTGAATACGTTACCAAGGAACTGTTTGCTAATTTAATAAAATTGCCTTTATTAAATAGACTCTAAAGCAATTTTAACCATTTCGTTAAATGTGCTTTGGCGCTCATCTGCAGGTGTTGCTTCACCGGTGATCACGTGGTCACTTACGGTAAATAGTGCCATTGCGTTAGCACCATACTCTGCAGCTACACCATATAAACCTGCTGTTTCCATATCTACAGCTAGTACACCTAGTTTATCTAGGTCTTTGTAGAATGTGTCATCAGCTTGGTAGAAGGTATCGGTAGTAAATACGTTACCTACTTTTGCTTTAATGCCTAGGTCTTTAGCGGCGTTAACACCGTTTAAAAGTAGGTCAAAGTTAGCAATTGCTGAAAAATCGTAACCACGAACGCGTGCACGGTTTACGTTTGAGTCGGTGCTTGCGCCTTGTGCAAAAATTACGTCGCGAATTTTAATATCTGTACCAATACCACCACAGGTACCAATACGAATAATATTTTTAACGCCAAAGCTTACAATTAACTCACGCGCATAAATAGACATAGATGGTATGCCCATGCCCGAACCCATAATACTTACAGGTTTACCTTTATATGTGCCTGTAAAGCCGTACATGTTACGTACGCCTGTTACTTGTACTGCATCATCTAAAAAGTTTTCAGCAATGTATTGTGCACGAAGCGGATCGCCCGGCATTAATACTGTTTCAGCGAAGTCACCAACGTTTGCACTAATATGCGGGGTACTCATTAATTGTTTTCCTTTTTATTTAGGCGCGTTTAGCTTATTTAAAAAGCCGTCACCGTATTCAAGTGCAGGTAAGTTAAACCATTGTGCAAGGGTTTGGCCTATATCTGCAAAGCTATTGCGCTCGCCAAGCGGGGTATTTTGCATGCCCGGTTGATAAGCTATAACTGGTACATATTCGCGGGTGTGTTCTGAACCTGGAAAGGTTGGGTCACAGCCGTGATCTGCAGTGATCATTAACACGTCATCTGCATTTAATTGGTTTAGTATAGTTGGTAAGTAATCGTCAAATTCTTTTAACGCTTTTGCATAACCAACTGGGTTGCGACGGTGGCCAAACTTTTCGTCAAAATCAACTAAATTGGTAAAAATTAAGCTGTTATCTGGCGCACTTGCTAATACTTCGCTGCTTTTTTCAAGCAAATTCATCAGCCCTGGGGCTTTGTGTTTTTGAGTAATGCCTTGGTGTGCATATATATCTGCAATTTTACCAATGCTTATTACTTCACCACCGTGTTTAGATAGCACATCTAATAGGGTCGGTGCTGGCGGCAATACTGAATAATCGCGACGATTACCAGTACGGGCAAAATCTGCGCTGCTTGTGCCTAAAAATGGCCTAGCAATAACACGGCCTATATTTAGTTTATCAAGTAATTCGCGGGCAATTTCGCACACTTCGTAAAGGCGCTCGAGGCCAAAAGACTCTTCGTGTGCGGCAATTTGAAACACGCTATCTGCTGAGGTGTAACAAATTGGTTTGCCTGATTTTACATGCTCTTCGCCTAGCTGCTCTAATATGGTGGTGCCTGATGCATGGCAGTTGCCTAAAATGCCAGGTATACCGGTAGCGGCTATAAATTCGTCTACAAATTCTTGTGGAAAACTCGGCTGTGTTTTAGGGAAGTAGCCCCAATCAAATAACACAGGTACGCCGGCCATTTCCCAGTGCCCTGATGGCGTATCTTTACCGCTTGAAAGCTCTTTTGCATAACCCCATGCACCTTGCGATGCTTGACGCTCAGAAACTAAACACGTTTCACCGCCCGCTGCCTCACAGGCATCGATTAAACCTAATTTAGATAAATTAGGTAACGATAACGCTTTACCCGTTTCCTCATGGTATGCTTTTAATAAGTGGGCGAGTGTATTTGCTCCAACATCACCAAATTTGTCTGCATCGGGTGCTGCGCCTATACCTAGGCTGTCTGCCATTAAGATGATTGCTCTTGCCATGTTGACCTCACTTTGCTTCTAGGTGGTTACTTTATCCGCTGATCGAATTTTCCGTACAGGACATAAGTCCTGTTTCATAAAAGCTAAACATTATAAATTTGCGTTCTTAAGCAAAGCAAAAGAGATTATTCGTGTCTTTTTTGCTATTGTGATCAACCAAACAACTTTTCCTTTCTGTGTGGGTGAGAACTTTAGTGACACGAACTATTATAGCTATTGCTGGCGCATCAGCGTCGGGCAAATCTCTTTTTAGCCAAACTATTTACAATGAGTTGGTTAATGAGCTTGAACCAGGCGCTATCGCCATTATTGAAGAAGATGCTTATTACAAGGATCAGTCGCATTTGCCTATGGAACACCGTACGCAAACTAACTACGACCATCCTGATGCATTTGAACATGAGTTAATGCTTGAACATTTAACTCAACTTCGTAGTGGTAACTCTGTCGAAGTACCTACTTATGATTATGCACAACACACACGAAGCGATGAAACTCGTCGCGTTGCTGCAGCTAAAATTTTAATAGTAGAAGGTATTTTATTATTAAGTGATAAAGCACTTAATAAAGAATTTGATATTAAGGTATTTATAGATACACCCCTTGATATTTGCTTAATGCGTCGTATGCAACGAGACATGGAAAAAAGAGGCAGAACATTACAATCTGTTGTTGAGCAATATCAAGCAACTGTTAGACCGATGTTTTATCAATTTATTGAGCCTTCAAAGCATAACGCTGATTTGGTTGTGACTCGAGGCGGAATGAACCGCGTTGCGATTGATATTATTAAAAGTAAAATTAAGTATTTACTACAAGAATAATAACGGGAAACATCTGTATGACAACATTTATGAGCTTAGTAGGCATGTTTGTACTACTAAGTATTGCTTTTGCGGCTTCGACTAATCGTAAAGCAATAAACTTACGCACCGTAGCGATAGCCTTTGCTATGCAAGTAGTTATTGGTGGGTTTGTACTGTTTTTTGAAGCAGGTAAAAATGTGTTAGCAAGTATGTCTAGTGCCGTCTCTTCGGTAATTAGCTTTGCAAACGACGGGATTGGGTTTTTATTTGGCCCACTTGCTTCGCAAGATACACTCGGTTTTATTTTTGCTATTCAAGTTTTACCGGTCATTGTGTTTTTCTCAGCACTTGTTGCTGTGCTTTACCACATTGGCATTATGGATTGGATAATTAAAATTCTGGGCGGCGGTTTACAAAAACTATTGAAAACCTCGCGCACAGAATCGCTCTCAGCAACGGCTAATATATTTGTAGGCCAAACTGAAGCACCCCTAATTGTTAAGCCGTTTATAGCAACCATGACCAAGTCTGAGTTGTTTGCAGTAATGGTAGGTGGCTTAGCCACGGTAGCAGGCTCTGTAATGGCAGGTTACGTAATTATTGGTGTAGAGCTTAAGTATTTAATTGCCGCCAGCTTTATGGCTGCACCAGGTGGGTTTTTAATGGCCAAAATGATTGTGCCAGAGACCGAAACACCTAAAGATACGCTTGCTGATTTAGACACCGATGAAGACAAGCCAGTTAATGTTATTGATGCAGCAGCATCAGGCGCAGCTAACGGCATGCATTTAGCGCTAAATGTGGGCGCAATGCTATTAGCTTTCGTAGCATTAATAGCATTATTAAACGGTTTACTAGGCGGTATTGGTGGGTGGTTTGATTACCCTACTTTAACGCTACAAGAAATTTTAGGTTATGTATTTGCCCCTGTTGCATGGTTACTTGGCGTACCGTGGGATGAGGCAATCATAGCAGGTAGTTTTATTGGTCAAAAGTTAGTAGTAAATGAATTTGTTGCTTACTTAGACTTTATAAATTATCGCGATACGTTAAGTGCGCACACTCAAGCAATTGTAACATTTGCGTTATGTGGGTTTGCTAATCTATCGTCGATAGCTATTTTACTAGGTGGATTAGGCGGTATGGCGCCTAGTCGGCGAAAGGATATCGCACGCTTAGGGCTCAGAGCAGTGTTAGCAGGATCTATGGCTAACCTTATGAGCGCAGCAATTGCTGGGTTTTTCCTCTCGCTAGCTTAGAAACTTAATGAGATGAACACCGGTGTTGCAAAACAAGAAGATAGTACTTTAAGGGGTTAAAGCACTATCTGACTTGAACGATACTTCACCAAGGGCCGCAAGGCCCTTTTATCGTTTTAGGGCCCTTATAAATATATTCTTCCTTTTAATAACTACTTTCTCTTTCTTACCTTTAAGTACATATACGCACATGGCTTTTTATGTTTTTGCGATAAATTTGTATTATTGAAAAGTGGTAAATTATAAATTTTAGGCCACAATTAGGTTTATCCTAATGTAACCTACTGTTTTATTGATGCTCTACCTTTAAGCACACTCATAAAATAGCCGCTGTTGATAAGTCGATTTATATAAATGCGTAAACTTTTATTAGTATTGTTGTTTGTTTTTTTTAATAGCTACGCAAGCTCAGACCCTCTTTTAGTTGTCACGGAACTTTCGCCGCCCGATCAAATACTCGTTAATGAAAAAGTGACAGGCAAAGGCACTGAGTTTATAAGGGCTATTTTTGCAAAGGCGAACCTAACGCCCGACATACAAATGTATCCATGGGCGCGAGCATTTAGACTTGCCAGTACTATTCAAAACACCTTTATTTACACCATAGCGCGCACCAAAGGGCGAGAAAACAACTTTCATTGGATAGGCCCAGTTTCACATTTTGAGCTTGCTTTTGTTGCGCTTAAAGAGCGTGACGACATAATTATTAACAATACTGAGGAAGCAAAAAAATACAAAATAGCGATGCAACGTAACGACTTTTCTACAGATATATTAACCAACTTGGGGTTTGAGGTTGTGCTAACCACTGATATACAAAAATCGTATGCGTTATTGGTTGCCAAAAAAGTAGACTTAATTGTTGATGACCCCGAACTAATACATCAAATTAGTCAGTATTTGCCCACCCCTGACGCTGAATTTAAAGCCATATATAATGTAGAAGAACTCAAGGTAGATGCTTATTTGGCAGCAAATAAAAACACCGATATGCGCTATATAAACGCGCTACAAAAAGCCTTTTACACACTTAAAAATACCCAAGGGCTACCCTAGCACCTAAGCTAAACCTTGCTTATTTAAGCGCAATTTTAACGCTTAGTTACGTTAATTAGTGCCTAAGTAATAAAGTCTAAAATAGGGGCTTAGTGATTAATTATTGCTATATGGCGCTATGAACGAATCGAGACTGCGCTCTTGTTTTAGCACTTTAAAGGCACGTTGAAAGCGCTCTATTATGTGCTGCGGCACCGCTTTATTAAACGCTAAATAATTATCTTTAAGGTCGTTACTTACAGGTAGCTCAGTAAGTTGCTCTACATCAAGTAAGCTCACGTTATAAGGCTTTAATTGGTTATAAATAACGTGCTCCGAGCCTAAAATAAGATCTATTTTATTGTTTATAAAAAGCTGAATATATTGTTGCTCTTCACCAAACGTCATTAAGTTTTGCCCATTTACAAACCCTATTTTTTTGACCAATGATTGATATATATCTCCCCTTACCATGCCTAACGAATAAAGAGTGGTGTCGTTAAGGGTATTTACAGTGACATCAGGACGGCTTTTTAACTTATAAAAATAAGTTCGTGCAGTAGTTAACGGACCAAGCCAATTAAATAAAGGAATTCGGTTAGTATGTTGCGCCATTGAAAAAATGGCTGAATAAGGCTTTTTATGCACAAGCATTGCGGCACGCTTCCAAGGCATGACTTTAAAGTCGCACTCTACTTCTGCTTTAATACACAGTGCGTTGACTATATCGTAGTTAGCGCCAACAAGTTGGCCGTGCTCGTTTATAAAATTATAAGGTGCAAACTGATCTGTATAAATAACTAACTTAAAATGGTTTGCATGAGCAAATGTGCTAAAGAAGAAACAAGCAATAAAAGGAAAGAGTTTTAGAATAACCGCACCACTACATTAATTTATATTATTAAATGATAGATGGCGCTATTTTACAGTCAAATTTTAGACACAAAAAAAGCGCCTTAAGCGCTTTTTTTTATTTTTACTTTAAAAGTAAAAATTATAACGGAGTGATGTTATCCGCTTGAGGACCTTTTTGACCTTGTGAAAGAGTGAACTCTACACGTTGGCCTTCAGCTAAAGTTTTGAAACCTTCGCTTTTGATTGCTGAGAAATGTGCGAAAACGTCTGGGCCGTTTTCTTGCTCGATGAAACCAAAACCTTTAGACTCGTTGAACCACTTAACTGTACCTGATACGATGTTAGACATTGTAATATCCTGATATAAAAATAAAAAATATGCTCATAAGAGCGGGTGTAGCAAAAAATGAGATGGTACTTAAAAACTTCAGGACGGTACTACAAGTATTACTTATACAACAACGAAATGGAGATTTATAAATTACATGCTTTCTTTCTAGCTGCGGCCTACTATATAGAGTTAACTATTTATGTCAAGCCTTTATAGTAATGCAGGCAATAAATAGTGTTTGTGCTTAGCCTTTAATAACTCCCGTGGCTAGCCTATAGCTTAACCCCTGCGCGGCTTTAATAGTTAACTGGCCAATTAAAACAATGAACTATTTAATCTTTAGTTTTTAAAACGGCGGCAATGAGTACAGCTAATTTAACACCTACTCACCATTTATATAAAACGTATTCAGCCATGATACACGCCTTACAATTTACCCTGTGTATATAAACAGCTGCACTTTGCAGTTGTACACAAAAATAGATAAGCTACTGCCACTTATCTATTTAGCGTTGGAGTGTGTTTTGCTAAATAAATGCTTTATTTCGTCTGTTGTTTTTTTATCTGGGTGTTTAATGCCATTACAATCTTCTTTTGCTAAGCCTACACTGTCTCTTGAACAACAATTGGGGCAAAAACTAATACTCGATTTACGCTATTTTTGTCAGCAAGGGTCAAGCAAACAATGCAGAACACCGGTTACTACCCTACCTGATGAACTAGCAGCGGCCATTGCTAAGCATAATATTGGTGGTGTAATTTTATTTTCTGAAAACACCCAATCTATAGAGCAAACCATTACCCTTAATAGCCAATTACAAGCTGCGGCGAGTAAATCAAGTTCAAAGCTGCCGTTATTTATTTCGATAGACCAAGAAGGCGGCCGAGTAGCGCGTTTACCTCGCGATGTTGCCACTTCATTTACTGGTAATATGTCTATTGGTGCAACCTATAATAAGTATGGCACTCAATACGCAACCCAAACTGCCACTGTTATAGCTAAAGAGCTAAATTCGTTAGGTATTAATGTTAACTATGCCCCTACGGTAGATGTAAACATGAACCCCGATAACCCGGTAATTAATGTTCGCTCGTTTGGTGAAAACCCAGCGCTTGTCAGTAAATTAGGCGCAGCACAAGTGGCAGGATTTGAGAGCAACGGCGTTATTACATCGTTAAAGCATTTCCCAGGGCACGGCGATACCAACGTAGACAGCCACACAGGGTTACCACAAGTAAATCACTCCAAAGAAGACATATACCAACAAGACTTAGCTCCCTTTAAACACATAATTGCCACGCAAAACCCAGGCATGATTATGACGGCGCATATTCAATACCCACAACTCGATAACAGTACGTTTGTAAGTGTTGATGGCAAAAGCATGATAAAACCCGCCACTATGTCGCGTACTATAATTACTGACATTTTAAGAGGGGAGTTAAATTATCAAGGTGTGGTGGTAACCGACGCTTTAGATATGGCTGGCATTAGTCACTTTTTTACCCCAACCCAAGCGGTAATCAATACCTTTGCAGCAGGCGTTGACCTAGCGCTTATGCCAATAGAGATCAGAACACCAGCTGATTTAAACGCACTCGACAAACTAATGGATGAATTAGTCGCATCGGTTAATAATAAGCAGCTCAGTAAAGACGAAGTGGCTCAATCGGCTGCACGTATAACCGCTTTAAAAAATAAATTTAAATTAACCACACAGCTAGACCCATTAAGCACTTTGGCTAAAGCAAAAGATATTATTGGCTCTCAAGCACATCGCAAAATAGAAGCTGAGCTTGCCGTAAATGCTATTACCGAGGTTAAAAATAACAATAATGCATTGCCTCTTAATTTAAGCAAAGGGCAACACATCCATATTATTATGCCCGATACCCGAAAATGCATGGCCATGCAGCAAGCGCTTAGCGCTATAAGTACTGCGGCGCTTAAATATAGTTGCAGTAGTTTACAAGGGTTTGACCCTGTAAAGGCGCAAAGCTTAATTAAAAATGCAGATGTTGTTATTGCAGGCAACGCTACGCCTAATCAAAGCGCTGTAGAGATTGGCGGAATGGATGATTTAAAAGACGACCCTCGCTTTGCACTCAATACCGCTGAGCAACCTAAAGCGCTGTCATCATTACTGGATATAGCTGCATCAGTGAATAAAAAAACAATATTTATAAGTTTACGTGCCCCCTACGACATAGCGCAGTTTGGCAGCAGAGCTAATGCAGTTCTTGCTTCTTATGCGTATAATATAGATACAGATAAAAACAATGATGTTGCGGGGCCTGCGTTTACAGCGCTTGCTAAGGTATTGTTAGGCAATGCACACGCTCATGGCGTACTGCCAGTTACCATAAAATAATAATAACAAGGGATAAAAAATGAAACTGAATTGCGATTTAGGCGAAAGCTTTGGCGCATGGAAAATGGGATTAGATGATGAGGTAATGCCTCATATTGATATGGCAAATATTGCGTGTGGTTTTCATGGTGGAGACCCAGATGTAATAGCCGATACGTTGTATTTAGCAAAACAGCACAATGTACAAATAGGTGCGCACCCAAGTTACCCCGACCAACAAGGCTTTGGCAGGCGCTCTATGGCGCTTAGCGCGCAAGAACTGACCAATTGCTTACATTACCAAATTGCCGCCCTTGATGGCATGGCTAAAGTACAGGGCTTAACACTTAGCTATGTTAAGCCACATGGTGCTTTATATAACGACATGATGAAAAACGATCATATTTTACAAACAGTTATTACTGCTATAGCGCACTACCCTGCACCATTAAAGCTTATGCTGTTGGCCACAAAAGACTCTGCAAAACACACCTTTGCCGCCAATAGTTTAGGTGTAGATCTTATTTTAGAAGCCTTTGCTGATAGGCAATATACAGACGAAGGGCATTTAGTATCTCGCCACCTTGATGGCAGCGTTCACGACAAGCCAGCACTTTTAGCACAAGTAAAACAGCTATTAACCGACGGCTGTGTAACCACTCGCTCAGGAAACACCCTGAACTTAAATGCCAACAGTTTGTGCGTGCATGGCGATAACGCAGCCGGTATAGCTCTTATTAAAGAAATTAAATCACTGTGTGCATCAGCAACCTAACCTTGCTTTTAACTCGTTATTAAGCCTCAAGCTATAAAACGCATGTTTACTTTAAAAACTACTTAGCTGTAAAGGGGCTTTACAGCTTTAACCTCCATTTAGTCCAATCATGTACAACCTAATATCGCTTTAAAAGAGCGCAACAACACAGCACAGTAACAAAGCATAAGTCACACAGCGCTGAAATACATGGCGCTGCATATAAAAAATTTAACGCAGTAAGCCCGCTATTTATTACTCTAAAATAACCATGCTTTACTTAAACGGATATTAAATTATAGTTTCACCGCATCGCGCTTTTCATCCCTTTCCTACTGACATATAACTACATATACAAAAACCACAACAGGGAATACAAATGAAGACGCTTTTAGCACTTAGTTTAAGTAGCAGTTTATTACTTGGTAGTAGCCAGTTAGCTTTTGCAAAGGACAACACATTACAGCTACAAGATGTGTTTAACCTTGAATACGCCAATCAAATTGATATAACAGACGATGGTAAAACGGTGTACTTTGTACGTAACCGTATGGATATAAAAACGGACCGTAAAGTCAGTAATATTTGGTCAGTTGATTATAAAACTAAACAACTGCAACCGCTTACCTCGGGCGTGCATATGGATCACTCCCCGGTACTATCGCCAGATGGGCAACGCCTTGCATTTATATCTAACCGCGATGGCAGCAGTCAAATTTATATGAAGTGGCTTAAAACAGGTGCTGTAGCAAAAATTAGTAACCTAACCAGCAGCCCACGCGCAATTACCTGGCATCCCGACTCTCAGCAGCTTATTTTTAGTATGTTTGTACCAAGTAGCAGTGCACCACCTGTTAACTTACCTGGCAAGCCTAAAGGCGCTACATGGGCAGAACCTGCTAAATTTATAGACGATGTATACTACCGTGCCGACGGAGGCGGTTATAGCCAAAAAGGTTTTAGCCAATTATTTGCAATAGATGCAAATGGCGGCAATGCAAAGCAGCTCACACACGATGAGTTTAATAACGCCGGCGAAGTAAGCTTTAGTAAAAACGGCAACAGCCTTTATTTTTCGGCCAATCGGCATGAGCAAAATCAACTAAAGCCCACTAATAGTGAAATATACCAGCTTGATTTAAGCACCTTAAAAATTGCTGCCATTACCAATAGAAACGGCCCTGACCAACAGCCTAAAGTATCTCCCGATGGGCGTTACCTAGCCTTTACAGGGTATGATGATAAACGCACCAATTACGAAAACACGCAGCTTTATATTCGTGATTTAAAAACGGGCGATACAAAAAGCCTAACCCCTAATTTTGATAGAAGTGTGGGGCAAATTAAATGGAGTGCCAATTCAAAAGGAGTTTACTTTAGCTACGCAGACGAAGGCAAAACCGCCCTTGCCTACCAACCACGCAGTGGTAAGCGTAAAGTGCTCACCGAGCAAATAGGTAGCGTTGCGTTTGGTCGTCCTTATTCGGGCGGCGATTTTGATGTAAGCGAAGATGGCGAAATTGCTTTTACACTTGCCGATACTCAGCGCCCTGCAGATATAGCCACTATAAAACGAGGCAAAGCTCGTCGCCTCACTACACTCAATGCCGATGCGTTAGGCGATAAAGAACTTGCCAACGTAGAAGAGATTTGGCTTAAATCGAGCCACGACCAGCTGCCAATTCAAGGTTGGATTGCATACCCACCTGAGTTTGATAAATCAAAAAAATACCCACTTGTATTAGAAATTCATGGCGGCCCTGTGGCTAATTATGGCCCTCACTTTAGTACCGAGGTGCAATTGTTTGCAGCCAAAGGAAACGTGGTTTTATACATGAACCCACGAGGCAGTGACTCATACGGTAAAACGTTTGCCCAAACAATTCATCATAATTACCCAAGTAACGATTTTGACGATTTAATGACCGGCGTTGATGCGCTAATAGCGAAAGGCTTTATTGATGAGTCTAAACTATTTGTAACAGGTGGCTCTGGCGGTGGTGTATTAACCGCATGGATTGTAGGGCACACCGACAGGTTTGCAGCAGCTGTGGTGGCTAAACCCGTGATTAATTGGATCAGCTTTGTACTAACTGCCGACTTTTATCCATTTTTTGCCGATTACTGGTTCCCAGGTAAACCTTGGGATCATATTGAGCACTACATGAAACGCTCACCTATTAGCTATGTAGGTAACGTAACAACGCCCACTATGCTTTTAACAGGGGAGGCAGATTACCGTACCCCTATTTCTGAAACCGAGCAGTTTTATCAAGCCCTTAAGTTGCAAGGTGTTGATACCGCCATGGTGCGTATTCCTAATGCATCACACGGTATTACGGCGCGCCCTTCTAATTTAATGACCAAGGTAGCCTACATTCAATGGTGGTTTGATAAACACTCAAACAAAAAATAAGTTCCGTGTTTAGGTTTAAAAATAGCCACACCTAAGTGGCTATTTTTTTTGTAATTACCAACGCTTAGGTTAATTAATGCCAAACTGTAAACCCCCTTTACAGTTTTGAGCTTATCCATATCGGACTTAGGTGTTTTTCAGTTAGTAAAATTTCGGTTTATTGTAATTTTAATCGTTTGAGTTGGTAAAAAATCGGTTTGAGCCACTGTTTATAAGCACTCAGTTAGTAAAAAATTGTTTTATAAAGGCACCAGGTTAGTAAAATTTCGGTTTATTATTTTACTTATACTTAGTAAAACAGCTAAAAACAGCCTTTTAATAGGGGGATTTTGCACTTTAAAGCGGCTTTACAGTAAAAAAGCAGCCATATAGCTGTACTTAATATCTACCTAGTTAAATTGTGATCCAAACTAAATTTAGCCGAGTCCGATTTATATTAATACAATAAAAAAAGGGCCTTACGGCCCTTGAGTAACACTATCTAGAAAAGTTAAAACTGGTTCATGGTGTTATCTTCACCACCGGCTTTAAGTGCGTTTTCACCAGAGAAGTACTCTTTGTGCGTATCGCCAATATTAGACCCTGCTAAATCTTGGTGCTTAACTGAGGCTTGCTCGCGGCGAATTTCTTGGCGTTGTACATCACGTACATAAGCAAGCATGCCCATATCACCAAAGTAACCTTCTGATAAAATATCGGTGCTTAGTGCAGCCGTATGGTATGTAGGCAGTGTAATTAAGTGATGGAAAATACCCGCTTCACGTGCACCATCGCGCTGGAAGTTTTGCACTAATACATCCGCTTCAGCAGCAAGCTCTGTATCGTCCATTTCTGGCGCCATTAGGCCTTTATTATCACCTAGGCTTGGGTAAGCGCTCAAGTCGCGACCCGCTTCTTGCCACTCTTGGTACACTTGCTCACGGAACTTAAGCGTCCAGTTGAATGACGGCGAATTGTTATAAACAAGCTTAGCATCAGGTACTTGCTCTTTAACGCGGTTAACTAGCTCTGCAATTTGTTTAACATGTGGTTTTTCGGTTTCAATCCACAATAAGTCAGCGCCCGATTGTAAGCTTGTTACACAATCTAGTACTACGCGGTCTTTTTCAGTGCCTTCGCGGAACTGGTATAAACCGTTTTCTAAACGCGTTGGCTTACATAATTGGCCATTAATTTTCATTGCCGTATCACCTTCGTTTAAATCATCTACACCGTTAATAGGTGTGGTTTCTAAAAACGCGTTGTACTGGCTAGCTAAGTCTCCTGGCGTTTGTGACACAGGCACTTTTTGCGTAAGGCTTGCACCTAATGAGTCGGTACGCGCAACAATAATACCGTTATCAATACCGAGTTCTAAAAATGCGTAACGTACAGCGTTAATTTTTGCTAAAAAATCTTCGTGCGGTACAGTTACTTTACCTGCTTGGTGACCACATTGTTTAGCGTCAGACACTTGGTTTTCTATTTGAATGGCACACGCACCTGCTTCAATCATCTTTTTAGCAAGTAAGTAGGTTGCTTCTTCGTTACCAAAACCAGCATCAATATCGGCAATAATAGGCACTACATGTGTCTCAAAATTATCAATTTTATCAAGCACCGCTTGCACATCGCCGCCATTGGCTTTCGCTTCGTCTAGATCATTAAATAAGTGGTCTAGTTCACGGGCATCGGCTTGTTTTAAAAACGTATAAATTTCTTCAATAAGCGCAGGCACTGAGGTTTTTTCGTGCATGCTTTGATCCGGTAACGGGCCAAATGCAGAGCGAAGTGCAGCAACCATCCAACCACTTAAGTAAACATAACTGCGCTTAGTTGTTTTTTGATGACGCTTTATTGCCATCATCATTTGTTGCGCAGTAAAACCATGCCAACAACCTAAAGACTGTGTGTATTGGCTGGTGTCTTTATCGTAAGCGGCCATATCTTCTCGCATTACATCTGCGGTGTATTGTGCAATTTCAATCCCTGTACGAAAACGGTTTTGTAAACGCATGCGGCTTGCATACTCAGGGTTAATGGCTTTCCATGCGCTACCTTGAGATTGGCAAAGTGTTGCTAGAGTATCGGTTTCACGTGTGTATGTTGTCATAATAAAATCCTTCGAACGGGTCTATAAATTATTTAAATTATTGTAAGAGTGGCTAGGAGTGTGTGCTCCGTATCGCTTAATTCAACATTAGGCTTATTTTTTAGATTTAGTAAATTTATAGTTGTTATTACCGCTATATTTTTTGTGAATGGTTAAAAAGCACGCACTGAGCCTTTTTTGCGTTATTGTTGCTTTAACGCACACAACAACACCGCGACCGTTTAAGGAAGGTAAATATGGCACACACTCTCACACACTCAGGGCTAAGCGTAGATACACAGCTGGCCAACTTTGTAAAAACACAGCTACTCCCAGGCACTCATTTATCTGAGCAGCAATTTTGGCAAAGCTTTGCAAACATAGTACAAACGCTTACCCCGCAAAATAACGCTCTTTTAGCTAAGCGCGAGCAGCTACAACAACAAATAGATGACTACCATAAAACAAATAAAACGTGGGATAGCGCGCAGTACCAAGCGTTTTTAACAGACATTGGCTACCTAGTACCAGAGCCTGCAGACTTTGCCATTGAAACGCAAAATGTAGAGCCCGAAATAGCACTCAGCGCAGGCCCTCAGCTTGTTGTGCCTGTTAGCAACGCACGTTTTGCGCTTAATGCGGCTAACGCGCGCTGGGGTTCGTTATACGATGCGCTGTACGGCACCGACGTATTAAGTGAAGACGACGGCGCTGAAAAAGGCACTACGTATAATCCTGTTCGTGGTTTTAAAGTAATGGCGTATGCGCGCCAATTTTTAGATAAAGCCCTGCCCCTTAAAAATGGCTCACACATAGAAAGCACCAACTACTCAATTGTTGAAGGTGCCCTGTCTATCACCCTAAGAGACAGCTCGCATACTCAATTAAAAAACCCTGAGCAACTTATTGGCTACCAGGGCGAGGCGCAAAACCCAAGTGCTATTTTATTAAAAAACAATGGCCTGCATGTAGAGCTGCAAATAGACCATCACCACCCTATCGGCCAAGCCGACAAAGCAGGATTAAAAGATGTTTTGCTTGAAGCTGCACTAACAACCATTATGGATTGCGAAGACTCTGTTGCCGCAGTAGATGCCGAGGATAAAGTACAAGTTTACAAAAACTGGCTGGGTTTAATGCAAGGTAACTTGGTTGAATCGTTTAAAAAAGGCGATAAAACCATAGAGCGTACTTTACAAAGCGATAGGCAATATACAGCCCTTGATGGCAGTAGCCTTACGCTTAAAGGCCGCAGCATGATGTTTGTCCGTAATGTAGGCCACTTAATGACAAACCCTGCTATTACCGACATTTACGGCCAACCCGTATTTGAAGGCATTATGGATGCGATGTTTAGCGCAACCGCAGCCCTGCACGATTTAAATAAAAAAACAGGCATTAAAAACACCAGTGCGCAAAGCATCAATATTGTAAAACCCAAAATGCATGGCCCTGAAGAAGTTGCTTTTACAAATACGCTTTTTAGCATGGTAGAAGAAGCACTTAGCTTGCCAAAAAACACCCTAAAAATGGGGATTATGGATGAAGAGCGCCGTACTTCAGTAAATTTAAAAGCCTGTATACACGCAGCCAAAGCGCGCGTGGTGTTTATAAATACTGGCTTTTTAGACCGCACAGGCGATGAAATTCATACCTCTATGCACGCCGGGGTCGCTTTGCCAAAAGCCGCTATTAAAGCTCAGCCGTGGATCAAAGCATACGAAGACCGTAACGTTGATATAGGCCTTGCCTGCGGCCTAAGCGGTAAAGCACAAATAGGTAAAGGTATGTGGCCTATGCCAGATAAAATGGCACTTATGATGGAGCAAAAGCTTGCTCATGTGCAATCTGGCGCTAATACCGCGTGGGTGCCCTCGCCTACCGCAGCCACTTTGCACGCTATGCATTATCACGATGTAGATGTATTTACCGAGCAAAAGGAAATTGCCAAACGAGATATAGCAAGCCTTACTGATTTACTTACACCTCCTTTAATGGCTCAGCCACAAACGCTCAGTAAAGAAGATATTCAAAGTGAGCTTGAGAACAATGCACAAGGCATTTTAGGCTACGTAGTACGCTGGATAGACCAAGGTATTGGCTGCTCAAAAGTGCCTGATATTAACCACATAGGCTTAATGGAAGACAGAGCAACCTTGCGTATTTCAAGTCAACATATGGCAAATTGGCTACAGCATGGGGTGTGTACTCAACAACAAATAGAGTCGATTATGGCTAAAATGGCTAAAGTGGTTGATGGCCAAAATGAGCACGACAGCGCGTACAAGCCAATGGCACAAAGCGACGAGTCACTTAAAAATAGTATTGCTTATCAAGCCGCTTTAGCGCTTGTATTAGAAGGTGCTAAGCAGCCAAGTGGATACACCGAGCCCCTATTACACAGCTACCGCTTAAAATATAAAGCAAAACACCATAACCTAGCTGAATAGTTAACATTAGTTTAACAGCAAAAAAGCGCGTTTTGCCTACACAAAACGCGCTTTTTGTTTATTTAAAGCTAACTGTAGTTTTGCTTTAAATTAATTTTTAACAATTGCATTGTGATACACGTTTTGAACGTCATCACAGTCTTCAAGCATGTTGATGAACTTGTCAAAATTAGCAATAACTTCTTCATCTTCAATTTCTACATGCACTTGCGGAACAAACGTAATTTCATCTACTTCAAAGTTAATCCCTTCAAAGTTTTCCTCAAGCGCTGTTTTCGCTTTATAGTACTCAGTATGGGGTGCAAATACCGACACTTTACCATTTTCAACTTCAACGTCGGTTACATCAACGTCGGCCATCATTAGTGCTTCAAGGACCACTTCGTCATCGTCACCGGCAAAACCAAGTACAGCAAGGTGATCGAACATATGTGCAACACAGCCCGGAGTACCAATTTTTGAATCTGTTTTGGTAAACGGTAAACGTACATCTTTAATTGTACGGTTTGGGTTGTCGGTTAAGCAATCAACAATAACCATGCAGTTACCTGGGCCATAGCCTTCGTAACGTGCGGGCGAATAATCTTCCCCTGCCCCACCGGCTGCTTTTTCAATTGCTTTTTCTATTACGTGAGCAGGAACCTGGTCTTTTTTTGCTTTTTCTATTAGACGACGCAGTGATTGATTGACATCGGGGTCTGGTTCGCCATTTTTAGCGGCAACATAAATTTCTTTACCGTACTTTGAGTTAACTTTAGTTTTTGCGTTGGCTGTTTTAGCCATCGAGCTCTTACGGACTTCAAATGCTCTGCCCATCTTGTGCCTCTAATCAATACGTTAATTTTGCCATATTTTACCAATTCAAACCCTATTGGGCTAGGGTCTGTTGAACTTTACAAACTGAATTTAAAACAACCTATTTGCTAAATAAATAAGGCCGTTCCTATGTGAATAATGCAGGAGTAATTACGCAAAAATAAAAGTTACACTCCATTTAACATAACTCTACTTTTTGTGAGTAACTTTCGACTAAAGTAACTAACTCGGTAAATTCACGTAAAACGTAATCAGCTTGGTCGGCATAAATAGGCACCGCATTTGGCGCGTACAAACATGCGCGCATATTTGCATTATGTGCTGCTTGAATGTCGTATAAAAAATCCCCTACGTATAACAAGTTGCTGGCGTTTATATTCCAAAGCGTGGCAATTGCATTTAAGGCACTGGGATCGGGTTTGGCTGGGGCATCGCTACGGGTTAATACCGTTTCGATAGGTAGTGGGTTATTTTGTAGCTTTATGGCTGCCGCTTTATCAAAATTGCGGGTAACAATAGCCATAGGAATATTTTTAACTTTAAGGGCGTTAACGGCTTCGGTTACGCCTGGCAATATAGTGGCAAACTGAGCGTCTTGCAGCTCGTGCTGATGCACTATATTCATCGCCTCTTCACGCATGTAGGGCGATGGAAGCTGGGCAATATAATCAAGTAGGTCTTGCTCGCATGGGCAACCTATTTGTGCTTTTATAAGAGAGAAATCTAACTCAGACGATACTAACGTGCCATCTAAATCAAATATAACTCCTTGAATAGCCTCTACTTGAGCTTTCATATCATTCCTTGAATGGGGTAAAAATCAATACAACATGTGTACACATAATGACTCTACTTCATGAGAATAATTTAGCAAATGTTTATCAAACAAATTATTAGAAAAGTATTCACTTATCTATTACTTAGCCTTATAAACACCAATTAATTACTAAAATTCTACGAACAGCTAGTAATAACAGATCAAAAATGAACACAGCATAAACAAAAGGAGAATACGCGCACATAAACTGCAGTGCGCGTAGGTTGGGGAAGTACTTATTGCTCGAACTTAGCCTCGAGCCAGGTATCGTTTTGGGTAAAGTGAAGGGTTTTAATCTTGCCTTTGCCTTCTACGTTTACCATATTTACTTGAGAAGGCCATAAGTCACGCAGTGCGCCGTTACTCATTTTTATGCCTTCAATCCCTTTTGGGATAGGAGCTTCTTGATACACCCAAAAAAACTTTCCATCAATTTGCGCACCGACTTGGCTAAGCGTTAATGGCTTACCCTTTAAGGTTTGCAGCGCAACATGCGACTCAACATACTCTACAAAACGTTGTTGGTCGGCCTTGTTGCTAATGATATCGGCTTTTCCATTAAATAAATGCGCTACAGCATGCTCAGTATCATGCAAATAAAAGCGATGCATAAGCTCAATATTGTTAGTGCGTTTATTAAAAAGCACCGTAGTAACCGATGACTTTAGTTGATGCGCCATACTTGGCGCAGCAACTAAAAGGCAAACAATAATAAGCAAAAAGCGCATTATTGTTGCTCCTCACCATCTTTTTTCTCGTCTTTTTTAAGCTCAGTTTTAATGTCTTGCATAATATCTCGACTTACTTTCGCTTTACTCTTTTTCTTTTTATACACTTCAATACGTGAAGGAATAATACGACGAGGGTAGTTGTTGTTCTCAACATCTACATCAGCTGTTTCCCAGCGAGGGTCAACGCTCACCGATACCAATGGCTTATTTTTATCTGTAACAATAAGCTTTTGTACATTTTTGTGATTACGGCGCCAAATTTCAGCCGGAATGTAACGCTCTTCGGTTGTGCCATCTTCATAAGTTAGCTCTAATAAAATAGGCATTACCAAGCCACCTAGATTTGAAAACTCCATAACATAGTAGTTTTTATCTTCTTCAAGCGCGCGATCTAGCGTTTTACGCTCCCACGGCTCTAAGCCTTTTAAAAACTTGTTGTACGCGTTACGTTCTTTATTAGTAACAGTAAAGCTGTCGTTTTCGTCGTAAAAGTCGGTAATATCTGGATTTTTTTCAACCCAAGTTTGCTTACCTTCTTCACGGTTGCGCTTAACAAATAGTGATGTTGGTTTGTCTGCTTCTATATCGCGTAAGCGTTTAAAGTCAATATCAGGGTTTTTAGTATCTAAACGTAATTGATACACTTTATCTAACGAGATATCTACATGGTCGGTGCTGTAAAACCAGCCTCGCCAAAACCAATCTAAATCAACACCCGAGGCTTCTTCCATCGTACGGAAAAAATCTGCTGGAGTAGGGCGCTTGTATTTCCAGCGCTGTGCGTACTCTTTAAAAGCAAAGTCGAATAAGTCACGGCCTAAAATAACTTCACGTAATATATTAAGTGCCGCGGCTGGTTTAGTATAAGCATTAGGGCCTAAACGTAGTACGCTGTCTGACTGCGTCATGATAGGTACTTGGTTTTGCGATTTCATGTAGCTAACAATATCGCGCGGCTCAACACCCCACGGTATAGTTGGGTCCCATTCACGCCCTGCAACGCCATCTAAAAAGCTATTTAAACCTTCATCCATCCAGGTCCATTGGCGCTCATCAGAGTTTACAATCATAGGGAAGTAAATATGGCCAACTTCATGAATAACCACACCAATTAAAAAGCGTTTTTCAGCTTGAGAATAAGTGCGCGAGCCATCATCTTGCAGCTCTGTACGGGGGCCATTAAAAGTGATCATTGGGTATTCCATACCACCTACAGGGCCATTTACCGATTGCGCTACAGGGTATGGGTAGTCAAATGAATAGCGAGAATACACTTCCATCGTATGTACTACAGATTCAGTTGAATACTTTTTCCATAAATCGCCACCCTCTTTAGGGTAAAACGACATAGCCATCACTAAAGGTTGTTCATCGCCACCTTGCTGATAGCCCTTTGCATCCCACATAAATTTACGCGACGACGCCCACGCAAAGTCACGCACATTTTCTGCTTTAAAGTGCCATGTTTTTGTTTTATCGGTACCTTGTTTTTCGTTTTCTAACGCTTCTTCTTCAGTAACAATAAATACAGGGCGCTTTGCTGTTTCAGCTTTTTCTAAGCGGTTACGCTGCGTGCGAGTAAGCACTTTGCTTGCGTTATCTAACTTACCTGTTGCCGATACAATATGATCAGCAGGTACAGTAATTTCTACATCGTAATCACCAAACTCAAGCGTAAACTCACCACGGCCTAAAAACGGCTTGTTTGTCCATGCTTCGTAATCGGTGTAAGCAGCTAAACGCGGAAACCACTGCGCAAGTAAAAATATATCGTTGCCATCTTCTTCAAAGTGCTCGTAACCAGAACGCGCACCTACGGCATCTTCTTCAACAATGTTAAAAGCAAAGTTCATACTAAACTCAGCTTCTTTGCCAGGTTTTAGCGGCTCGTTTAAATCTATACGCATTAGCGTATCAACAACAGTAACGCGCAGTTCATCGCCATTGTCATCTTTTACATTGCTAATTGTATAGCCTAGCTCGTTGTCGCTCATAAATTGTTGACGACGTAGCTCACCTAAACTTAATTTAGCCGGCTTTTGTGCAGGTAAACTATTTAGCGTGCTTTTAAACGTTTTTGTGGTTTCAGCAATTGAGTCGCTTTTAAAAATATTTTGATCTAACTGTAACCACAAATATTTAAGTGTATGCGGCGAGTTATTTTTATACTCAATGCTTTGGCTTGCTGTTAAGCGGCGCTTTTTTTCATCAAGCTTTACATCTATGTCGTAATTAACACGTTGCTGCCAGTATTTTTCGCCAGGCTCACCGGCGGCACTACGATAAACATTTGGGGTAGGAAGCGCTTCGTCTAACTGACGAAACTTATCAACGAAAGAGCCTTTAGTTTGCTCAACGGATGACGCTAACACAGCGCTCGACATTGCCAAAGGCAACACAAACGCGCTTAGCGTAAGAACTGTTTTTTTCATTATGAGTCCTAGTGGAATTTTGTGAGCGTACTTTGACAAAGTTACTATTTTTGTTCAATTAATTAGCGACCAACCGCCCATTAAACACGGTAATATTCACGTTGTTTTAACATGGTTTTTGAATCAGTAAATTAAGCCGCTTTTAAAACTGTAAAGGGGGTTTACACTTTACAGCTGGTTGATGTGTATTAATTAAGGTACAAACATAGTATTTATAAGGGTTCAGGCCTAATTCATGCCATTAGCTTAGGATTAAATTAAGGTGCAAAAATATGTTGTTCAAGTTGAGCTTAAATTTATAGCGTTAGCAGTGTTTATACGGTTTTATTGCGCTCAGGTTCAATACAAATTAAGCAGCATATTTAAACTAAAGGAGCCCGATATGAAATTTTACATTGTAAAAAAAGATCATCAGCTCGAAGCTATCCCTGCTGATAAAGACTTACTAGAGCGCTACGAATCAAACCAATATTCGTATGTTAATGTGGTGTCGGCATGCAATAAGCAAGATGCACTAAAACGCCTATCTACTGAACAAAAACACAGTAAAAAGTGGCTAATAATTGGCGCAAATATTGCCGTGATCTCACTAATATTAACTATTTATACGATAAATTAAAAATAGTGAAATTTTAGGTTGATATTTAGTGCATTTTATATTTAAAATCGCCCACTTTTTTTATTTGAGCATAATAAAATCGTTACAATTATTCTCAAATATGTACTTATTACCAGTAAGCAATGTGGTGGGTGTATGGATTTTTATATCCTAAAAAAACAACAAGAGCTAATAGCCATTCCAGCAAATCAGCAAAGTTGTAAGCAGTATCTAGACTCAGGTTATTTTTATATTGATAAAGTAGCCGCCTGTAACGAAACGAATGCCATAAAAGCATTGCAAGCAAAGCAAACTAAAAGTTTAAAAATGCCGCTAGGTATGGCTTTGTTAGCGCTTCCTGTCATTATTATTGCTATATATAGTTTTACCTAAACTAAAGCCCTCCCGAGGCTTGCATCTTTACTTGCCTTGGGTATATTGGCGCTCTTATGGTTTTTTAAGAGCGCGATATGAAAGTTCTCCACACCTCAGATTGGCACCTAGGCCAACAATTTTATGAACATGACCGCCGTGATGAGCACGCTGCATTTTTTACTTGGCTACTTAGCACCCTTGTAGAGCAACACATAGATATACTTTTAGTTGCAGGCGACATTTATCATACAGCCACACCCAGTGCCAGCGCCGAAAACCAACTCTACCAATTTATAAAAGATGCTAAAAAGCGTTGCCCGCAATTGCATGTTGTTATTATTGCCGGCAACCACGACTCAGCAAATCGTATATTAGCGGCGCAGCCCTTACTTGCTCAGTTTGATACCCATGTAGTGGGGCGCTTTGAAGTAACCGACCCAGCCAATACCGTGATTGAAATAAATACGCAAAATAAACGCGCTGTAATCGTCGCTATGCCTTTTTTACGTACCAGCGACATAAGTTCACTTAGTCATACTAAAAACGGCCCTAGTTACGCACAAGGCGTTGAAAAAGCCTATAAGCTTGCCCTTGATCACGCCTATAGCATTAACGCGCAAAATTCGCCGTTAATTGTAATGGGGCACTTACATGCCAAAGGCGGTGATATTTCAAGTGACTCAGAACGTAATTTAGTGATTGGTGGGGAGGAGTCTATTTCGGCCAATGTATTTGGTAACAAGGCAGACTACGTAGCACTGGGGCATTTACACAAAGCGCAGCAAGTGGCTAAAAAAGACGTTATTCGTTACAGCGGTACGCCTATTCCTATGTCGTTTTCAGAGCGTAAGTACGCGCACCAAGTTAATGTAATAGAATTTAAAAGTGATGAAAAACAAACCATTAGCACATCTGTAAACCCCCTTTACATTACTCGCTCTGCTGAAGTGATTATTTTACCAAAAGGGGAGTGCGTGCCATTGAGCGACTTATGCGAGCAAATTAAAGCGCTCGATACATCACAACATACTATTGCCCCTTATTTACGTGTAAAACTTAAATCAAGTGATACCGACACCACCTTTAGAGAACAAATAGAGCAGGCACTTGAGGGTAAACACGTAAAATTTTGCGGCATTGAGCGGGTACGAGAACAAACCATAACAAGCGATAACAGCGCCGTATTTGAAGATTTAAGTGAAATTGAAATGCTCAACCCATTAAACTTATTAGAACAAGCCTTTGCAAACGATAAAGATATGGCCGGCCAAGCAGTACCAGATGAGCTAAAAACACTGTTAAACGATGTAATAAGTGAGCTGACGGAGCAAGAGCAACTATGAAAATAACCGCAGTTCGTATTCACAACTTAGCCTCAATAGTCGATGCCGAAATCGACTTTACTCAAGCTCCATTAAAAGACGCGGGCTTGTTTGCAATAACCGGCGACACAGGCGCAGGTAAAAGCACCTTTTTAGATGCTATTTGTTTAGCGCTTTATACTAAAACAGCACGCTTAAAAGGCGATAAAGGCAACTTAATTGATTTTAACGGCGACAGTATAAAGCTAAACGATGCGCGTAACTTACTGCGCAGAGGCAAATGGGAAGGCTTTGCTGAAGTTGATTTTGTTGGCCAAGACAAACAATTATACCGCGCACGCTACGTTATTACCCGTACCCACAAAAAGGCAACAGGCAAGTTAAAAGTGGCTGAGCATACGTTACTAACCTTGCCCGATGAAACCCTAATAGCCGATAAAAGCCAAACCATAAAAGAAGTAGAAAACAAAATAGGGCTAAGCTTTGATCAGTTTTCGCGTGCGGTATTGTTAGCACAGCACGAGTTTGCAGCCTTTTTAAAAGCCACAGGCGATGAACGCGCACAACTTTTAGAGTGTTTAACCGGCACCGATAAATTTAGCTTAATAGGTAAACGTATTTTTGAGCGTAATAAAGCGCTAAAAGATCAATATGAATTACTTAATGCAAGCCTTGCAAGCTACACCTTGTTAAGCGATGACGAATTAAGTGCTAAACAAACCCAGCGCGATGAGTTACTTAAAAAAATTGAGCAAACTAAAAAAACGCATGCAGCAACAGAGCAAGACTTAAATTGGTATAAGCAAGCAGCAAGCTTATCGCAGGCACTAGAACACGCAGTAAAGCAGCAACAACACGCGCAACAACAGCTTGATGCCATAGCAAAGCAAAGTGAGCAAGCTAAACAAGCACAAAGCGCCCTTGAAATAAAAGACAACCGCAAACGTCATGAGTACTTAACGGCGCAAAACAAAGCACTTAGTACGCAAATAAGCGATTTAAAAGCGATTGACCATGCAGCGCTTATAAAAGAGCAGGCCGCAACACTTACAACAAAGCAAAGCGAGTTAAAAACAGCGCAAGAGCAAAAGCAAACGGCAGAGCCAATTATTGCAAAAGCTCGTGAGCTCGACAGCCAACTTGCTATACACTCACAAACTATTACAAGCCTGACTCAGCAAAGCGAAAAAGAGCAGCAGCAACTTAGCGAATTACAAACGCAGTACACGCAAAGCCAACATGCACTTGATGAGGAAAACAAACTCAGCACTGGGCATCAAACGTGGCTAAACGAGCACTCGCAGCTTAAACCATTAGCTAATGATTGGAATTATTACCAACACAGCTTTAATACATATTTAAGTGCCAATGAGCAGATAAAGGCAACCGCTTCGCAAAACCAACAGCTGTTAGAAGAGCAAAGTAAACAAGCGGCGCTGTTAGCAGAGCAAACTAAAAAAGTAGAGTTGCAAGAGCAACAACTTGCGCATAAACAAAATGATCTTAACCAGCTAAGTGAGCAACAACGCCAATTTAATATTGAACAATGCGATAGCAAACTTAAAAATATTGAATATTTAAAAGATCAGCGTTTGCGCTACCAGCAGTTTAATCAAGAAATAAAACACAGCACACAACAACAAGCGGCGGTTGCGGCCAAGCTTGTACACAGTGAGCAAACGCAAACAACATTGCAACAAAGCTTAGCCTCGTGCGAGCAAGCACTTAAACACAGTGAATACGCATTAAACCAAGCTCGCCTGCGTGCCAGCGAAAACGTAGAGCATTTACGCACGCAGCTTACCCCTAACGAGCCATGTGTAGTGTGCGGGGCAAAAGAGCACCCGTATGCAAGCAGCCAAAACCCGCAATTAAATAACCTAATAGCCGATTTTGAAACAAGTTATAACCAAGCTAAGCAGCAACACGATAGCGCCCAAGCTAAGCTGCACCAGCACCAAACTCAACATGCTGTACTTGTCACTGAGCACGCCCAATACAGCCAAGCCATACAGAGCGCACAGACAAAGCAGCTAGAAATTAAAACAACAATGCAAGGGGCACGTACAGAGCTTAACGACTTAACAGCACAGCAGCTTGATGAAACATACGCCCAGCTCAGCAGTCAAAAGTCGCACTATTTTGAATCGCAAAAACAGCAAACAGCCCTGCAAGAAAAAGTAAATCAGCTAATAAATAACTTAAAAGCCGAGCAACATACACAACAGCAATTGCATAATCAGCATGTTGAATTAACCAATAAGCTTGGCCAAATAAACACTAAACATGCAGAGCTAAATACGCAAGTTAACGAGCTTACCAGCACCCTTAACGCACAGTTTGAGCACAGTGACTTTTGGCAGGAATTGCAAAACAACACGCTTAATATGATCGATTTAAGCCAGCAGGTTGAGCAGTACCAGCAAACACAAGTTCAGCTTGAACAAAGTCAAAAACAAATAGACAGCGCTAATCAGCAATTACAGCAACTCACACCGTTAATAGCTAAAAGCGAGCAAGCGCTTAAGGTTTTAAACGACGATTTAGCCAAAGCGCAACAACTGCAAAACACTACGCGCACAGAGCGCCTTGCTTTATTTAACAACGAGCCACTAAGTGCCGATGATTACCAAGCAAAACTTAATGCGCAGCTTGAGCAGTGCCAAAAGGCATTACATACAAGCCAACAAGCCCACGACAGCGCAATTAAAAAACGCGATGAGCACGCTATAACACTCAAAAACATTGAGCAGCGCTTGGCAGAGCAAACTCAAGAGCAAAGTACACTTGAAGAGCGCTACAATGCCTGGTTTAACGACTTTAAAGTGCAATATAGCGATGCAAATCACGAACAGATCGCTATTTTACTAACTCTGACTAGTGAGCAAATAAAAGAGCAATTAATGCAGTTTGAGCAGCGTTTAGCAGCACTTACAGACGCAAATGCAGCGCTTAAGCAACAGCAAAAGGCGCAAACAGATCACCAAAATACTAACAAGCCCGAAAAAAGCGAAAGCCAATTAGCAGAGCAAGAAACGTCCTTAGCCAATGAACAAACTGAGCTACAAAATAGTTTGCTTGGCACTAATACCGCACTTGAGCAACACAATCAAAACGCCAAAGCACTTAAAGGCAAACACGCTGAACTTGCTACCCTTAAAAAGCAGGTAGAGCAGTGGCACGTACTTAATAAAGTATTAGGGGATGCAACCGGTAAAACCATGCGTAACTTAGCGCAAACACAAACCCTTAAAATATTGCTGCATTATGCTAACAGCCATTTAAAAACCCTCAATAAACGCTACGAGCTCACTGCCATTGCGCAATCGCTCGATATAGCCATTATTGACCGCGATATGGCCGACGAACAACGCTCTGTTAATACGCTCTCTGGTGGTGAATCATTTTTAGTATCACTAGCACTGGCATTAGGGCTTGCATCGCTTTCTTCAAATAAAGTGCAAATCAACTCTTTGTTTATTGACGAAGGGTTTGGTACGTTAGATAGCGAAACACTCAGCGTTGCTATGGACGCACTCGACTCATTACAAGCACAAGGCCGTAAAGTAGGGGTTATATCGCATGTGAGTGAAATGAGTGAACGCGTAGCCACGCAAGTACATGTAAGTAAAAAAAGTGGTGGATACTCCACTGTTGAAGTCTTATAAAGGAGTTAAAAAATGCCAACATTCACAGGCGAGCAAGCAACGCATTACAACGACCGCATTACCCGTTTAGTCCCTGGTTATGAGCTATTGCACCAACTTACTAATGCTCAACTTAAAGCAACCCTTAAAGATAACGCACATATTTTAGTCGTGGGCGCAGGCACAGGCAAAGAAATACTCGCCCTTGCCGCGCTTAACCCTACTTGGCAATTTACCGCGCAAGATACCTCAAGTGATATGCTCGCAATTGCTAAACAAGCGTTTGAAGAGCACGGCATAGCAAAGCGCGTTAATGTTATTGAAGGCGAGCTTGATAAGCTATCTACTAAGGCCGATGCGGCGCTATGCCTACTCGTAATGCACTTTTTAAAAGACGACGGCAGCAAAAAGCAGCTATTAAAAAATATTAAAGCTAATTTAAATAAAGGCGCAAACTTATTTATTAGCGATTTAATGAAACCCGAAACCGACTTTGAGCGCGAAGCACAAATTACTGTGTGTGCCGATTTGGGCTTAAGTGATGCAGGGCAAGCCTACACAGCTCAAAACTTAGACAGTGAATTTTACCCACTTGATAGAATGCGCTTTAGCGAGTTACTTAATGAATGCAAATACGGTATTCCTAAGCTTTATTTTAAAGCGCTTGGTTTTAGCGGATACGTTGTTTAACTTATCTTGAAGGATGCGGCCTGCACCATTTAACCGTATGTTTATGGCGCGGTATGGTTTTACATTCTTTATTAGAATCGGCACCTGGCTCGCTAACATATTGCGAGCTTGGTGCTACACTGGCACAGCCTGCGGCCAATAATATCGCAAATACGGGTATTAATTTTTTCATTTCATCACCTATTAAAATCTGTATTTAAGCGCTTTGCAGTTACTGTTAATGCAGAGCGCTTATTTGTTTAATTTGCCACGTCACTCACCAATATGGCGGGTAGTTATGCATCTACAAAAATAACTTCGCCAGTAATAAAGCCATCAACCGAGCGCTCAAACGCTTTACCTACAAGCTTGCTTGGTACGGGTTGAAAACCTGGCATCATTTCGCCATATACGTCCCACGCTTCTTCAAGCACAGTAGGGTTAACCACATTAATACGCGTGCCACGTGGCATTTCTAGTGATACGCATTTTGCAAACGTATCTATTGCGCCGCTTGTTGTTGCATCGGCAATCGCAAAAGGAATCGGTTTAACGTTTAAAATACCGCTAATTAGCGTAAATGAGCCGCCATCAGCAATGTACTTTTGACCAATACGTACAAGGTTAATTTGCCCCATCATTTTGCTCATAATGGTCGTCATCCACTGCTCTTCGCTCATATCAGCAAAGGTTTCGTATTCGCATAAACCCACTGTATTTACTAGGGCATCAAAGTGGCCTACTTTTTCGTACAAAGCAGTAATTGACGCTTCACTCGTAATATCAACAATATGATCTACATCGCCCGAGCGACCCGCTGTAATAACTTTATGCTTAGATAAACCGGTCAATGCCGCTTGACCCATTTTGCCCAGTGCACCGATTAAAATTACTGTTTTCATTGTTTGCTCCAATCATTCAATTTAGTGTGTAGGGGCATAATAAGGGGGTAGCTCGACAATTAGAAACAACCACTTCATGTAAGTGATACAAAAATAAATGGTAATGTGATACGTTAATAATGCTAAAACAACAAAGGCATTGGCATGAGTAAGTTAGACAGGCTAGATATAAAGCAGCTGCGTATTTTCCAGGCGCTCATTCGCGAAAAAAACGCATCAAAAGCGGCGAGTAAATTAGGCTTAACCCAACAAGCTGTGAGTGAGCAACTCAAAAAGCTGCGTGATGTATTTAACGACCAGCTGTTTTTAAGAAAAACCACCGGCTTTGTGCCAACGCTTTATGCAGAAGAGTTATCGGTAGATATAGACAAGCTGCTAAACGATTTTCAGGCATTATTAGCGCCTAAAATATTTGACCCAAAAACAGTTGATGGTGCGTTTGTAATAGCCGCTACCGACTACGCACAGCAAGTTGTTTTGCCTGCGCTTGTAAAAGAGTTAAGAGAGCAAGCGCCTAATTTAAAATTAATAATAAGAGACTTTGAACTCGACAGCCTGCACGATTTAATGGAAAACGGTAAAGTTGATTTAGCCATTGCCTTCCCCGACTACATCCCAAGTACTTACCCCATTATTAAGTTATTTGAGGAGCAACATATTTGCGTTACTTCAGCTAACTCATCAATAGCAGGCACAAAACCAACCCTTGCACAAATAGCCAGTTACCCAAGCATTATAGCCTCGCCTTCGCGCCCAAATTTTAAAGGCTCTATTGACGATTGGTTTAAAAGCTTTGATTTAACGCGCAATGTTGTTGTATCGGCACCGTGTTTTTCAATTGTGCCTATGTACCTAGAAACCACCGACTCCATCGCGTTTTTACCCTCACGCGCGGTAAGCTCCGAACTGGTAAAAATAGAGCTACAGCAGCTGCCAGCTCCGTTTGATGTAATAGCCGCGTGGCATCCACGCTACAATAAAAACCCACTGCATAAATGGGTAGTGTCAAAGTTAGTGGTTGAGTAATTTGGATATATTAATTCTGATCAAACGCTTAAGACAAGCTCATCCTAAAACGTAGGTCGGTTAAGCGAAGCGCCACCCGATGCGCTAATATCCACATCACCTAACATGTTGCTGTGCCCGCAAACTCAAGAAATCTCGCCAAGTGCTTTCATCGCGGCCTGCGCTTTATCGGTTTGTACAAAAATATGGTCGTGATAAAACGCAGCTACTACGTTAGCGCTAATATTATGCTCGGTTAATTTGGCCGATACCGCAGCGGTTAACCCAACAGCCTCAAGGCTTGAATGCACATTAAGGGTAATTAAATTATATTTAGCTTCATAAGTAATACCGGCTTTATCGGCGGTATCTGCATTTAAAATAAGGGTTAGGCCTTCTTCTTCAACGTAACTGGCAAGCGGGTTTAAATGAACGTAGTCAGCAAGGTTGCCTGCTAAACAACAAAATATATATTCACCTTGTTTAAGCTCGGGGTTCATTGATTTTAATAACGTATTTAGCTCTAAAATTCCCGCCATTTTGAGTCCTTACATTTTCAATTAGATGTTTTAAGCTTGGCAACTAGCTCGCTTAATCGGGCTATTTTAATATTACTTAACTGCCGGTAATCAAAGTACGGGCACACAATAATGTTATTCGTTGTATCAATTGCAAACTCATCGTCTAACCAATTAAATTGCGCATTAAGCTTACCTTGCTGTAATAAGTTTTTAGCATGGGTTCGCCCAGCAATAATATGCAGTTGGTTTTTATTTGTGCCGTTAATGATGGGCGCACTAAATAACAGCGCTGTTTTACTGTTTTTTTGCAGTAAAAGTGTATCGCGATACGCTTGCCAGCTAGCGGCTTGTTTAGCAAAGCTGTAATGCTCACTCGGTAGCGCAAACAACACTTTAGCGTATACGTTAAACACTTTACGCCAGCCATTACCACAGTGCTGGTTTATGGTATTTATTTGCTCGTTTATTACAGGCTCAACACTTTGTAGGGTTGCAAAGTAGGGCATAGGCGGCGCTTTTGCCACATAAACGGCTACGCTAAAGGTTTGCTCACCTAAGCCAATTAGTTGCTCACTCACACTAGCTCGCCTTTTTTTGCGCTAAAATACGGTCGAGGTTATTGGCAAAGTTTTGGCGGTCGGTTTGGCTAAGCGGTGGTGGCCCGCCACTCATTTCTACGCCGCTTGAGCGCATGGTATCCATAAAGTCGCGCACGTTTAATAACGAGCGAATATTCTCTGGCGTGTAAAGCTCACCACGCGGGTTAAGTGCTTGGCCACCGTTATCTATAACTTCACTGGCTAGCGGTATGTCGCCAGTAATAACTAAATCGCCTTTTTCTACGCGTTTTACTATTTCGTCATCGGCCACATCAAACCCGCTCGAAACCTGTACGCGGCTTATAAATTTTGAAGGCGGAATGCGCATTGCATGGTTAGCTACTAAAATGGTTGGTGTTTGCGTGCGCTCAGCGGCTCTAAAAAGTATTTCTTTTATTACCACAGGGCATGCGTCGGCATCTACCCATATTTTCATGCTTAAATCTTTTAATTGCTCTAGTATTTAGCTGATCCTATAGCAATTTATTTTAATCGGCTAGCAAACTTTATTGGCTTAGAGCCGTACAAACAACATCACTTTTAAAAAGGAGCTTTCATGAAGGCCATTACGACTATTTTACTCATTACAGGGTTATTTTTACTCACCGCCTGCACAAGCGCACCAGAGGGCATTACTCCGGTTAAAAACTTTGACTTAGAGCAGTACAAAGGTAAGTGGTACGAAATTGCCCGCCTTGATCACTCATTCGAAGAGGGTATGGAGCAAGTAACCGCGACTTACACTGTAAATGACGATGGCACTGTAAAAGTGCTCAACAAAGGTTTTATAACTAAAGAGCAAAAGTGGGATGAAGCACAGGGCTTAGCTAAATTTGTAGAAGGGACTGACACAGGCCATTTTAAAGTCTCGTTTTTTGGCCCATTTTATGGTGCTTACGTTATTTTTGAATTAGACCAAGACGACTACCAATATGCGTTTATTACAAGTTATAACCGCGACTTTTTATGGTTTTTATCGCGTACACCTACTGTTAGTGACAAACTTAAACAACATTTTATAGCTAAAGCAAACAAACTAGGCTTTGCTACAGAGCAAATTATTTGGGTTAAACAGTAGGCTATTTAGCTATGTAAAGGGGCTTTACAGTTGTTGAGCAAATGATTGTTACAGCTGTAATAAAACGATCATCTCACTGTAAGGTAAGTTAAATATGTTAGGGCTATATTAGCTGCACTTGCAACGAGACATGCAAGTGTTGGACATACTGAATATCCCCCTATTGTTGGCAAGCTTTATAGCTTGCCATTTTTTTGCCTAAAATTAATGGCTTTCTTTGGATCAGGTTTTTACTAACTAAAGTGAATTTACTGCCAGTAATAGCCCTGATAAGCCAATCAGTAACATATTTAAAAAGCTAAATGGCTTAATCAACTTTTCTATAAAATTATAAAAAATCGTTATAATTAATACACTTAGCCCCATAAAGCCACAAAATAGTAAAGCACCGTATCCCTGCTGCGTAACAACACAGAGCAATAAACTTAGTAAAATACTGATCCAGGCAACTATTAGCAGCAAATTACTTTGCAGCTTAGAGGGACGCTTTGTAAACACCGTTTTAAAATGCGCTGGCTTTGCCAAAGCAAAACCATTAAAAGCAAACAAACAGAGGCTAAAGCTAAGTAAATCAATCATGCTTTTTGCCTCTTTTTATTATTGGCTAGGTTATTAGCTGTTTTTTAGATACGCTAGAAGCAGTACGTAATTTTTCGGTTTGTACTAAAAACAGTATGCTAAACAGTAAAAATACCGCATCGAAAATAAACAAGGCCCATTGTTTATTAAGTAAGTAGCTCACTATATTGCCCTGTGTGGTGAGCGCATTTATTGCCGGTACACTCAAACACGCGAGGGCATTTATGGCTGCCATTACACGCCATTGCAGCCTATCGCGCTTTAAAAGTGCCATAACGGCAACCACTAACCATGCTAAAAAGAACGCTGTAACTTCTTTTTCACCACGCCCTGCTACGGTTGGACTAAGTAATCTATTGGCAATAAAAAAGGCGCAAGTAGCCAGTGGTAAGCCCATAATGGTGGCAAGGTTTAAAGCTTCGACTAACTGTAAGCCAAATGAGGCTTTACCCTTATTACGCTCGCGTATACGTTTAGCCCACATTATGCAGCCAGAGCCAATCATTACGCAGCCTGCAATTCCGCCAAGTACGTATAACCAGCGCAGTAAAGGCGTAGCAAAGCGCCCTGTATGCATAGAGTTAAGTGATTCATAAAGTGCTTTACTACTGCTAAGTTCGTCATCAGTTTGTGCAACTAACTCGCCCGTAGCACCACTAAACAAAAGCCGTGGAGATTGATCGCGAAGCGCCTTTGCAGGGCTTACCAATACCGTTACTGTTGAAGCGGCCATATTCGGTTTACTAACCTGAACACGCGTAATATCTGCACTAGGCCACTTGGTATAAACTTGATCCAAAATAGTGTTTATAGGGAGCAATTCTGCACTGCCTTGGGCGTTATTAGTCACGTTATTGCTAGGTGTTACATCGTTAAAAAAGCCACGCATACCCTTGTCGTACGTCGTTAACGCAGGGTAGGGGAACAACATAAATATAAGCGTAATAATGCCTGTGTAGGTAATCATTAAATGAAACGGTAGGGCAAGTACCGAGCTTAAATTATGTGCATCTAACCAGCTACGAGTCCCTTTATTGCGCCTAAAGGTAAACATATCTTTAAATATGCGCTTATGAATAACCACGCCCGAAATTATTGCCAGTAGCATAAAAAAGCTGGCAAAACACACTACCCAGCGCCCTGTTATGGCATCTAAATAATAAAGCTGATAATGCAACCGATAAAAAAAGTTACCGCCTTTACTTTCAACAAAAGGAGGCAGCGCTTGCATGGTGTTTGGGTTTAATTGGGTATTTACAAACTGGCTGCGGCGCTGCCCTGGCTCTTTAGGTTTTGCATAGCCATATACCAAATACGGTATTCGCTCTTCGGGCAAGGTAATACGCCAACTAGGGGAATTTGCAGCGTGCTGATTTAAATAATCAAAGCCCTTAATAATTTGCTGCCTTTGCGCGGCCACTCTGTCGGTTTGGGCTTGCACATTGTGTATAGCCGGTTGATTCCACAGATTTATTTCGTCTCTAAAAAAGCTCGCTGTGCCTGCAAAAAATATTACGTAAATAATCCAACAGGTAAGTAATCCCACCCAGGTATGTAGCCAGGTCATCGACCTAAAAAAACTGTCTTTCATAGCCAACCCTTCAGTAATGCCAATACAGCAACAAAAAAACCGGCACTTAGTAAAATACTGATCCAAACAGTTTTTAACGACTTAACCGAAAACGCATAAATAAACACTGCGGCGTAAATTAAAATACTGATAGACACACACAGTAAAACGGCATCTTGCTTAGGAATGGGCAGCAGTACACTTAATAATGAAATACACGCTGAGGTAAACGCATAGCCACCCACAATGGCAATAATAAAACGCAAAAATACTAACACTCTATAGCTTTGGGCCACCTTTAAAAGCGCAGCTAGGTTAGTTTTTGTAAAAGGTGCTATGTGCAGAGGTGCCTGCATAGTTAACAAATCCCTTATTCAAATACGAGGATAAAAATAAGGTGTTATTATAAAGCTTACAAATACAAAAGATAGCGATTCTCATTTGTATATTCTAGATAATTTAACGTTAGTACCTAGCATGTTAGTAAAATACTGATCTCTGCCATTTTAGGGTTATTGCTTAGCTAATAACGAAGGTTTACAGTGGTCAATACTGGCAAGCCAATGAGTAAATTTAAAATGAGCAACCACGAAAAACTAAATTATGTAGAATTTCCCGCGTGCGATTTAACAGCTACAAAAAACTTTTTTACTAACGTGTTTAACTGGCAATTTACCGACTATGGCCCAGAATATACGGCATTTAGCGGCCAAGGGCTTGATGGTGGCTTTTTTAATGCCCCCCTTAAATCACTTACTCAACATGGGGCCGCACTGCTGGTGTTTTACAGTAACGACATTCACGCAACCTTTAAAAAAGTAGCGCAATATGGCGGCAAAATAGTAAAACCTATTTTTGAGTTCCCCGGTGGCTGCCGATTTCACTTTACCGAGCCCAGTGGTAACGAATTTGCCGTATGGTCAGAAAAACAATAAATATATCAAATAATTAGTTGTTACTTTCAAGTGAGATCACGATTTTACCAACTAATAACTAATTTGAGTAAAATAAACCGATTTTTTACCAACTCATTAGGTCTAAATGGCCATTTAGAACAAAACTTAAGCATTTAAGGCCAGATTTATATGGATCCGATCAATTTAATTGAGCAAGTTAGTAAATGCGTGATCTGTGAACCTCATTTACCGTTAGGTGCTCGCCCCGTTATACAATTTAATGCCAATGCGCGTATTTTAATTGCCGGCCAAGCACCGGGCATAAAAGTACACGAAACTGGCAAGCCCTTTAACGACGCCAGCGGAAACCGCCTACGCGAATGGCTTGGGCTAAGTGTTGATGAGTTTTATGATCCGCAAAAAATAGCTATTTTACCTATGGGCTTTTGTTACCCTGGTAAAGGTAAGTCGGGCGACTTACCCCCGCGTAAAGAATGTGCACCTGCTTGGAGAGCGCAATTACTGGCCGCTCTGCCAAATTTAGAGCTTACAATCGTGCTTGGTAAATACGCGCAGGCTTATCATTTACCGCATACTAAAAACAGGCCCTTAACCGAGTTAGTAAAATCGTGGCGTGAGTATTGGCCGGAGCATTTGGTGCTACCACACCCAAGCCCACGCAATAATATTTGGCTTAAAAAGAATCCATGGTTTGCACAAGATGTACTGCCAGAACTTGCTGAACGTGTTGCTGCAATATTAAATGAAGAACCACAATGAACAACTATAAATCAAACGGTTATATGCTTGTAAAGGGGCTTTACAGCACCGAAGAGCTAAATAAAATTAAGCTCCTAGTTAATGCCTTTCATACAAAGTGGAAGGCTAATAACCGTGAGTTTTATCAATCCCGTGCAATTAATAGCTCGGGCATAACAAATAGTGAGTATTTAATGGCGCAGCAAAACGAAGCCTTATTTAGTTTAATAGCTGATAACAAATTAATTAAGCGTGTAAAACAGGCGATTAGTGAGCCACTGTTTTTAAATACTCAGTTATTTTTTAATCCCGTTAATGTTACACAAAAAAATTATTGGCATCGCGATATGCAATACCATTTAAATGTGCAAGAGCAACAAGCTGCGTTAAACGGGCCCGACGTAGTGCACTGCCGGTTAGCCCTTGAAGACGAACCAGGTATAGAGCTTGTGCCCCACTCGCATAAAAATTGGGATACACCAGAGGAGCTAAATGTACGTTTTGCAAAAAATAATAAGCTGCCAAGCGATAACTTAACTACAGGCAAAGTTATTAAACTTAATGCGGGTGACTTACTGTTGTTTTCAGCCAATATGATTCACCGAGGCTTATACGGCAAAAACCGTTTAGCACTGGATATTATTTTTTGCGAAAATGCACCACAGCTTACTGCCTTTATCAATGCAGCAAACACCCCAAGCTCGGCATTAGCAAATAAAACCGCTAATCCACAAGTATTTTTTAACCCACTTTAAACCCGCTATAACCCCATTTAGCACAATACTTTTCCGCTTAACTATAAATATTACTAATAGTGTTGAATAAATAAACATCACTGTTATTTATTTTAAGACTCGTCAGTATGAAATAGACGCAAAATTATCCAATAAAAATAACCTCTATAATGGAGTTGCAGCTATGACAACTGAACACACACAGTCACACACACGTTTAAAACCTAGCTTTTTAAAACAAAAAACACTGACTTTATTTACGCTCAGCGCATTAAGCGTGGGTATGGCACAAGCTGGCGAGCAAAAAGTAAATAACAGCGAGCTTGAAACCATTACCGTCACCTCGCAAAAGCGGGTGCAATCGCTACAAGATATTCCTACCTCTATTCAAGCGCTTTCTGGCGACTACCTCGAGCAAAACAGTGTTGACGATTTACTCGCCCTAAGCGAAAACCTACCTAACGTGCATATAACCGAAACCTCAAGCAGCAAACGTATTTTTGTACGCGGCATAGGCTCGGGTACTAACTCAGGCTTTGAGCAATCGGTTGCTATGTATAAAGATGGCGTGTATTTAGGGCGCGGGCATCAGGCTAAATTTCCATTTTTAGATATGCAGCGCCTTGAGCTTATAAAAGGCCCGCAGTCGGTTATGTTTGGTAAAAACGCCACAGCAGGAGCCTTTAGTATGGTTTCAAACTCGCCAACCGATGTACTTGAAGGCAACGTATCGGCAGAGTTTGGCTCTGATAACGAAAAGCGCTTTACAGGCGTTATAAATATTCCTATTAACGATGATTTAGCCATTCGTATTGCCGCGTTTGATCATTCTGTTGATGGCTTTTTATATAACCAAGCGCGCCAAAGTGATGAGCAATCTAACGACTCATCAGGTGCACGTTTATCAATAGATTGGCAAATAAACGATGATATAAACGCATTGTTTAAGTGGGAACACGGTGAGTTTGAGTCGCACGGTTCGCGCTACCAATACATTATTGATACTCCCAACCGAGATTTACAAATAGCAAATGACCCTACTAACCCAGGCAATGTAGGGTATCGTTCACTTTTATTAAGCGACAACTCGGGCCTTGATTACACAAGTTCAGTATCGGGCGATGGTCACCCAGGTGGGCTTAATGAGCAAAGTAAAACCACGCTTGATAACGCATCACTTAAATTAACCTATAACCATGGCGAATACGAATTTACCTCTGTAACCACGTATAGCGAGTACGATTGGGACTCAACTTTTGACGCCGACTTTTCAGAAATCCCGCTTATAAAACAAGACTACTTAGAAAACTATAACCAGTTTACGCAAGAGTTTAGAGTAAGCACGCCAACAGGGCGCACGCTTGAATACGTAGCGGGCATATTTTACATGAGCAGCGAGCTTGAACACCCAAACGATATTTTATTTGGCGCATCGTTACTTATTCCTGATTTAGTGGGTACATCATTGGGCGTAAATGCGCTGTTTGATCAAGACCAACAAAGCTACTCCGCATTTACCGCCCTTACTTGGAATGTAAACGCGCAATGGCGCGCTAATTTTGGCCTGCGTTATCAAAAAGAAGAAAAAGAAGTGAGCAGCGTACAAAGTGTGTATAGCGTATTTGAGCCAAACACACCGCAAGCCGTACAACAATTTGCCAATGCCGCTGCGCCCACTATTGCAGGGCAGCTCTCAGGCGCGGGGGTACATAACCTTAACGCTAAGCGTGATGAATCGCACTTATCACCCAATATTAGTGTGCAGTATTTAGGGTTTAACAACACCATGTTATTTGCAAGCGCTGGCATAGGCTACAAAGCCGGTGGTTTTGATGGTTCTGGCTTAAATGGCTCACAAGGTAACACGGTTGATGAAAACTCAGGCTTTGAGTTTGACGACGAAAAAGCCACAAACTTTGAATTTGGCATAAAAGCCGAGCCAATTAAAAATACTCTACAAGTAAATGCTACACTGTTTTACACCCTGTACGATGACCTACAAGTATCTGAATTTAATGGTAATGCATTTGTAGTTAAAAATGCTGCCGAAACCAAAGTAAAAGGGATTGAGCTCGATTCGCGCTGGGCAATAAATCAAAGTTGGCAGCTATCGGCAAACCTTGCGGTGCTTGATTTTGAATACGAACAATACGCCAGTGCATCGCCAACGGTTATGCAAAGCGAGCTACTTGGCCAAGCATTTCAAGATTTAACCGGGCAAACTGGCGCGTTTGCTCCCGATTACTCAGGCAATATAGCGATTGATTACAATACCGAGGTATTTTCTAATTTAACTTTAAGTAGCAATTTAGCGCTTAACTTTAGTGACGATTACTTTTTAGAGCAAGATCTTGACCCAATAGCCAAGCAAAGTGCTTTTGAAAAGCTAAATTTACGCATAGAGCTAGGTAGCAGTGAAGGAGATTGGTCGGTGGCGTTATTGGCTAAAAATTTAACCGATAAACACACTTTTTCGCAGGCCAACGATGTGCCAGTAATTAGCTACGCACACCGTTTTTTATCAGAGCGTGGGCGCAGTTATCACGCACAATTTAATTACCGCTTTTAAGTTTGTCAGCAGGGATTAGTTGCTGGGCTAAACCTAGCAGCTTTTCTCGCATCCAACTATTTACTAAATCGTCATCAGCTTGTTCGTGCCAATACATGTGCACGGGCATTAACGGCACATCAAACGGCAAGCTAGTTACATGCACAGGCATTTGCTCTTTTAATACCTGCGCGTACGCGTTTGGCATTGTCATTATCATGTCGCTTTGGCTAATCACTTTAGTCGCCGCAAAATAATGTTCACATTTAAGCACTACATTACGGGCAAGTGCATGCTTTGCCAGCGCCATATCAATAATATCTACCTGCGCACCTTTTAACGACACCAACGCGTGCGATGCCTTTGCGTAATTTTGTACGGTTAAGTCATTTAATATTGGGTGATCGTGCCTACAAATTAGCGAAAAATGCTCATTACAAATAAAGGTGTTTTTTATGTGGTTACTGGTAGGGGTAAGTACATCAATGACTATATCGAGCTCTTGGTTTTCGAGTGATTTTTCCATATCAACATGCGACACCTGTCGGCTGTTAATCGTGATATTGGGGGTGTTTGTGAGTAGGTCGCTCATTAGCGGCGGAAAAAATATCGATTCTAAAATATCTCTAAAGCCAAATTTAATTTCGCGCTTAAAGGCGGCTATATCAAAAAGCCGTTCGTTATTTAAGGTTGACTCTAATACCTGCACCGACTCAATAACTTGCGCTATTATTTTTTGGCAAAAAGGTGAGGGCACCATACGCCGACCGTGGCGAATAAATAATGGGTCGTCAAACTTTTCTCTAAGGCGGGAAAGCGCATGGCTAACAGCAGGTTGCGTTAAATGCAGTTTATCCGCTGCAGTGGTAATACTGCCCTCTTGATATACCGTTTTAAGTATTACAAACAGGTTTAAATCTATCTTTCCATGCATAGTATTTATGTTTAACCATTAATTAACATCACTTCTATTTATCTTAAGCGAGACTAAACTAAAGTCAACAGAGTTTAATTTAGGATTATTATGAGCAATACACTAGAGCAGCAAGCCGCAAAAATGACCATAGGCAGCGACAAATTTAAACTTATTATGCCGCCTAAATTTAACACCCTAGAGGAGCAACGCAGCTACGAAAAACAACGCCTAGCCGCAGGCTTTAGAGTATTTGCCATGTACGGTTTTGATGAAGGACTTGCTGGGCACATAACACTTCGCGACTGCATTGAGCCCGATACCTTTTGGGTAAACCCAGTGGGTATGCATTTTTCGCATATTAAAGCGTCAGATCTTATTCGGGTTGATCATAAAGGTAATATTATTGAAGGCAGCACACCAATTAATAATGCCGCGTTTGCTATTCATTCACGCATACATATGGCGCGACCCGACGTAAACGCAGTAGCCCATGCCCATACACGTTATGGCCGTGCGTTTTCGGCATTAGGTGAGTTACTTAAACCTATTTCGCAAGATGCCTGCGTATTTTACGAAAACCATAGTGTATTTGATGTATTTAGCGGCGTAGTGGCCGACAGCGAAGAGGGCGATATGATAGCTAAGTCACTGGCTGATCACTGCGCTGTTATTTTGCAAAACCATGGTTTACTTACCGTTGGTTCGTCGGTTGATGCCGCAGTTGCCAATTTTGTATTGTTAGATAGCTGCTGCCAAAGCCAGTTATTAGCGCAAGCCGCAGGCGAGCCTAAGCTTATCTCGCACGAGGTAGCGCTACACACTAAACAAGCCAATGGCTCAGAGCTAGTTACATGGGGGAACTTTCAGCCCATGTATCAGGTTGTTGCCGCAAAAGATAACAGCTTTTTAGATTAAAACACTGGCAATAGCTTAATTTTGATAGACTAAAATTTGCGCGGTAATGGCCCACACACCCAAAGCCGCGTTTAAATACTATGCACTCACACGCAAACACACACATTATAAAGATACGTTGAGGGTTTTATGAATATAACAACAATTAAAAACCACGCCGATGTTGGCAATTTAAACCTTGCTGAAATATCACCAGAGCAACTTCCTCGCTCTACTTATCATGCCATTTTACAATCGGCAAAAAACTTTGGTGATGCAACCGCTATTGAATACATTTTAGATGGCGACTGCATTAGCGAAGCGCAAATTCCGTTTGCAAAAAGGCTTATTCATCGCATTTTAATGACCTTTAAAGGTAAAAGCTTTGCTAATCCGCACCGTAAAATGAGTTACAACGCGCTCGCAAAAAACGTAACAGGGCTTGGCAATGCATTGCACTCGTTGGGTATTACAAAAACCGAGGTTACCTCGCTGGTATTACCTAACTTCCCTGAAACCTATGTATCGCTTTGGGCAGCAGAGGCCGCAGGCATTGCAAACCCCATAAACCCCTTGCTTGATGAGTCCATAATGAAAGAAATTATGATCTCAGCCAATACCAAAGTAATCATTGCCCTAGGCCCAGTCCCTGGTAGCGATATTTGGCAAAAAGTAATGGCAATTAAAGAGCATATACCCGGCCTAAAAGCGGTTATTAGTTTATTTGGTGACGACATAGCATGCTCGCAAAATAATAAAGTACCCGTGTATGGGTTTAAAAAGTTACTCGCGGCGCAAAGTACGCAAGCAGCTAATTTTACTTTGCCTGAGCAAAACGATGTGTGCGCGTATTTTCATACGGGTGGTACAACCGGCTTACCAAAACTTGCCAAGCACTTACACTTAAACCAGCTCACCAATGCAGGGCAGGTTAATTTGCTTTCGCCAGTAAACGCAGGCGATACCATGCTAGTAGGTTTGCCCATATTTCATGTAAATGCGGCGGTAGCCACAGGCATAGCCTCGGTTATGAAAGGCTGTAAAATTTTACTCGCAAGCCCTTCTGGCTTTAGAGGTAAAAACATCATTCAAAACTTACTCACCCTAATTAATAATTACGATGTAGCCGTTATGACCGCCGTACCTACGGTTTACGCGGCTATGGTTGAGCAAATTACCTCGCAAAAAATATCGGTGCCACCGCTTAAAATGAAGTTTGCCATTTGTGGGGCCGCGCCGCTTTCATCAGATTTACAAGCCCTGTTTACTAAACTCACAAACACCCCACTGGTAGAGGGTTATGGCTCAACTGAGGGCAGCTCAGTAAGTACGTTAATGCCTGTAAACCCAATTAATAAAGAGGCTTCTGTAGGGCTGCCAATACCTGGTATTACGCTTAAAATTGCCGATATAAACGAGCAAGGTACGCTTGTTAAAATTTGCGATACACTCGATGTCGGCGAAATAATAATAACCGGTAATAACGTATTTCCGGGTTACGTAGAAGATGCGCATAACCAAGGCGCATGGGTAGTTGATGAAAACGGCCAACAGTATTTTAGAACCGGCGATTTAGGAAAAATAGATGAGAGCGGGTATGTATCTTTATGTGGTAGACAAAAAGAGCTAATAATACGTGGCGGGCACAATATAGACCCCAAAATGATAGAAGATGCCGCAACCAGCCACCCCGAAGTAACACTTGCAGCCGCCGTGCCACGCCCCGACAGCTACGCAGGCGAAGTACCCGTACTTTACGTAACGCTAAGCCCAAATAGCACGCTTAAACTTGATGACCTAACCGCGTATGTTAGCGCCAACATACCTGAGCGAGCAGAGGTACCAAAAGCTATTTATATAATTGATGAAATACCGCTTACTGCCGTAGGTAAAATTTATAAGCCCGAACTGGTTTGCCTAGAAATAAAACAAACCATTACAGAGGCTCTAAGCGAGCAATTAATCAACAAAACCGTGCAAATAAATGTGTTTGCTGATAAAAAGTTAGGCATAAAAGCCACAATTTTAGTTAATGAAGATGAGTTAAACGCGCTGCAACAACAGATAAAAACGCTGCTAACCCCGTACTCATTTAACTACGAAGTGCTGGCATTAAAAACAACAGAGGCCGCCTAATTTGAACGCATCATTTTTAACAGAAATCATACTCCCACTCGCCCTTGCCCTTATTATGTTTGGCATGGGGCTTGGGCTTACAGTTGGCGACTTTACGCGGCTTTTTAAAAAGCCCTTAGCAATTGCTATGGGCTTACTAGGCCAAATTATTGCCATGCCGCTACTGGCTTTAGGTTTGTGTTATTTACTTAATTTACCTACGCCTATAGCAATAGGGTTAATGATTTTAGCCGCGTGCCCGGGTGGTACTATGTCAAACGTAGTGAGCCAGCTGGCAAAGGCTAATTTAGCGCTTTCGGTAAGCTTAACCGCTGCCTCAACCGCTATTAGCATTATTACCACCCCGTTTATTATTGGCTTTGCCATGCACCAATTTGCACCGCAAGACGATGCTAATTTTTCTATATTAACTACATCTCTTGGGCTATTTGTAATCACCTTAGTGCCTGTTGCCATAGGGATAAGCCTGCGCCATTTTAAAAGCGAATTTGCGATTAAAAGTGAGCCGTTTTTTAGGCGTTTTTCGTTATTTTTTATGCTCGCCATGATAGCCGCGCTAGTAATAAAAGAACGCGCCTTACTGGCAAGCTCGTTTGATGCTGTATTTTGGGCCTGCCTTGCATTAAATATTGGCTCAATGGTCATTGGCTTGCTCATAGCTAAACTTTCAAACCTTAACCTGACCGATTCACTAACACTTGGGATTGAGGTAGGGATTCAAAACGCATCGTTGGCTATTTTAATTGCTATAAGCTTTTTAAATAAGCCCGAATACGCAGTAACAGGCGGTGTATATGGCCTTGCCATGTTTATTGGGCCACTGTTATTAATTGCTGGGCTTAAGTTTAAAAACAAACGCCTTGTAAACGCTTAAAAAAAACAACGCGAAGCGCCAAATTTAGTTCACTAAGTTTGGCGCTTTTATTATAGCTATTCACGTTTAAAAATAGGCTGCACTTGCCCGCGTAACCATACTAAAGCGTCGTCTTTATCAGTACTTTGATGCCAATATAGATGCTGATAAATAGCAGGCATAGTGGTGGGCACGGGCCGTGCTATTAGCGTGTCGTCAAGCAGTTGGCTTGCCACCATAGAGGGCAGGGTGAGTAAAAATGGCGCGTCTTTTATTACCTCTTTCGCGGCAAAATAATTTTGACAACGTATAGCCACCTGCCTATTAAAACTCAATTGCAATAACGCAATATCTTCAATAACAGTACCGGTTGCCCGGTTAGATACCGCAACATGCTTAGCCGCTAAATAATTGTCTATATTGAGTTGGTTTTTAAGCGGGTGGTTTTTTTTCATGAGTACACAAAAGTGATCACTTGAAAGAACAGCATGGCTAATGGGCGCTTTTATTGGCCGCGCTACATCAATTGCCATATCTATTTGATGATTAGCTAATTGCTTATGCATATCTTCACGGCTTAATTTTACGCTCGCTAAGCTTGCATTGGGAGCATGTTTTGCCAGTGCAAGTTGCAATTTAGGCAAAACAATAGGCTCTATTGCATCGTGCAGAGCTATTTTAAAGGTTTGCGCAGTGGTCGCTAAATTAAAGTCACCGCAGGCTTGTAGCACTTGGCGTAATTTTTCGAGTAAATCTATTAGCTCGGGTGCCATACGTTGGCACGCAGGGGTGGGGAGCATTAATTGCCCTTGGCGCTCAAATAACGGATCGTTTAATACACTGCGCAAACGTTTTATAGCATGGCTAACTGCTGAGGGCGTTATGTATAGCACCTTTGCGGTTTCGCTCATGTTTTTTTCACGGTATAGGCATTCAAATATTTTAAGTAAATTTAAATCCAACTGTTGAATATTTTTAGCTTCAATCATTATTACCCGCTCACACTATGAATGTAATTCACACTTAACTGGTAATATATTTCATTTAATTCATTGGGGCGAATGTTTTATGCTGGGTTAACTAAAAAATAAACAGGCAACCCTAATGAACTTTGAGCCAAGCCAAAAAAGCCAAGACTACCTAAAGCGTGTAACCGCCTTTATGGATGAACACGTATTGCCTATTGAGCAAGCAGTAGTTGCGCATAACCATGCTAAAAATAATTCAAACAATTGGACCACTTGGCAACTAAGTGAGCACATTGAGCCATTAAAAACTAAAGCAAAAGCCGCTGGCCTGTGGAACTTATTTTTACCCGATGCAGAACTAGCACAAGGCTTAACCTGCTTAGAGTACGCCCCTATTGCAGAGCAAATGGGTAAATGTTTATTTGCATCAGAAATATTTAATTGTAATGCCCCCGACACCGGCAATATGGAAGTGCTTTATCATTTTGCAAATGATGAGCAAAAACAGCAGTGGTTAACCCCATTATTAAATGGCGATATTCGCTCAGTATTTGCCATGACCGAGCCCGATGTCGCTTCATCAGATGCGACAAACATGCAAGCAACCATAGATGTTGATGGCGACGAGCTTATTTTAAATGGCACAAAGTGGTGGACCACCGGCCTCGGTCATCCTAATGCCCAGGTGGCTATTTTTATGGGGCTTTCTAATCCCGAAAACGATAAACACAGCCAGCATTCAATAGTACTTGTGCCGCTAAACACACCCGGTGTAAACATTAAGCGTATGCTAAGTGCCTGTGGCGATTTTGATGCCCCCTACGGCCACGGCGAAATGGAGTTTAATAACGTACGCGTACCAAAACAAAATCTTATTTTAGGGTTAGGCAAAGGCTTTGCCATTGCACAAGGGCGCTTGGGGCCTGGGCGAATTCATCATTGTATGCGCGCAATTGGCGCAGCAGAGCGCTGTTTAGAGCTCATGATTAAACGAGGCCTATCGCGCAGCGCTTTTGGTAAACCCTTACTTAAATTAGGCGGTAATTTAGAACGCGTCGCGCAAGCGCGTATGGCAATAGATCAAGCCCGTTTATTAACCCTGCACGCGGCATGGAAAATAGACACTCAAGGCGTTAAACACGCCATGACGGAAATATCGAGCATAAAAGTAGTCGTGCCTAATATGCTGCAAATGGTCTCAGATATGGCAATACAAGTGTTTGGGGGCGCTGGGGTGTCGAGCGACTTTCCTATAGCATCGTTTAATGCAATGGGGCGTATTTTACGCCTTGCAGATGGCCCAGACGAAGTACATATGGGCATGGTTTCGCGCCTCGAACTTAACAAATACCGCTAAGGCAACACCATGAAAACACGACTAATAATAACAGGTGGAGCAACTGGGCTGGGTAAAGCGTTAGCCCTGAGTTACGCAAGTAATTTGGGCGCTAACTTACAAATTTGTATTGCCGATATAAACGCCGAGCGTGCAGCCATAACCATTAGTGAGCTGCAAGCACTAAAAAGCGATGCCTTTTTTTACGCCTGCGATGTAACCAAGCAAGCAGATGTAAAGGGGCTTTACGATATTATCCAGACCAAGTGGCAGGGCGTAGATATTGTTATAAATAACGCAGGCGTTGCCACGGGCGGCTCGCTTGAGGGCGAATCGCTTGAGCAATGGCAGTGGATTATGGATATTAATTTGCTCTCTATGGTGCGGGTGTGCCAAACGTTTTACCCCGCCTTTGTGCAACAAGGCGGTGGCTACTTTATTAATATAGCCTCACAAGCAGGGCTTACCCCTATTCCGTTTATGAGCAGTTATAACGCTGTAAAAGCGGCGGTTATAGGCTTTAGCGAAACCCTAAAGCTCGAACTCGCCCACGATAATATAGATGTAAGTGTTGTGTGCCCGAGCTTTTTTAAAACCAATCTTGATGAATCCATGCGCACCAGCGAGCCGGCCATGAAAACCATGCTTAACCGTGCCTTTGAGCGCTCTCCCATAAACGCAGAGCAAGTTGCTGATATTATTTATCAGCAGTCGCTTAACCGCCCATTTTTAATTTTGACCCATAAATTAGGTAAACAGGCCTTTTTAATGAAAAAACTACTCCCCGTTGAGTGGTACATTAAAAACATGCTGAAAAAAACACGCTCTATGCAACGTTTAAAATCAAAATAATAAAGGCTAGCAATGAACACACAATTATTAGATCAAGCCAAAAACGTACGCCAAGGCGAAGAGCTCGACACACAAAAAGTAGATGCCTGGCTTAAGCAACACATTACACAATTAACTGGCGAGCCAAGTGTTACTCAATACGCAGGGGGAGCATCAAACTGGACCTACTGCCTAGAGTATCCAGAGCAATCGCTTATTTTGCGCCGAGCACCCAAAGGCACCAAAGCCAAAAGCGCACACGATATGGCCCGTGAATATAAACTGCAGCAAGCGCTAAAACCAGTTTACAGCTATGTGCCAAATATGGAGGCGTTTTGCGACGATGAAAACATACTCGGCACCGACTTTTACGTTATGGAAAAGCTTACGGGTATTATTCCGCGTAAAAATTTACCACGCGGATTAACCCCCACGCCCGAGCGTACCAAAAAGCTGTGCGAAAACGTACTCGACTGCCTAGTAGAGTTACACAAAGTAGATTACAAACAGGCCAATTTAAGCCATTTAGGCAAAGGCGAAGGCTACACCCAGCGTCAAATTAGCGGCTGGAGCGAGCGCTTTACTAAAGCCAAAACCTGGAATGTACCCAGCGGTAAAAAAGTCATTAAATGGCTTGAAAACAACATGCCAAGTAACGAGCGTATTTGCATAACACATAACGATTTTAGGTTTGATAACGTTGTGCTTGATGCAAACGACTACACCAACGTACTGGGTATTTTAGATTGGGAACTTGCCACCCTTGGCGACCCACTTATGGATTTGGGCAATACATTGGCTTACTGGGTAGAGCCAGGAGATGACTTTTTAGCCCAAGCCACGCGCCGTCAACCCACTCACTTAGAGGGCATGCTAACGCGCAAAGAAGTGGTGGCCTACTACTGTAAAAAAATGAATATAACCGTAGATGACTTTACCTTTTACGAAGTGTACGGGCTGTTTAGACTTGCCGGCATTGTGCAGCAAATTTATTACCGCTATCACCATGGGCAAACTAAAAACCCTGCCTTTAAACACTTTTGGGTGTTTGTACATTACCTTTTATGGCGCTGTAAAAAAGCCATTAACAACCAAGGTAAAGTCTAATGTGCATTTTATATTTAGTACGCCACGGGCAGGCCAGTTTTTCGGCTGATAATTACGATACGCTCTCAACAAAAGGGCAACAGCAAGCCACACTACTGGGTGAATATTTAGCACAAAAGCAGCTTACGCCCGATGCTGTATTTGCAGGCAGTATGCTGCGCCATAATCAAACCGCAGAGCTGAGTTTAGTAAGTGCTAATAATGTGCCGGTACTAATAAACGATGCGCGATTAAACGAGTACGATCACGAACATATTTTAGCGGTTTATAACCCACAGCTTGCCACCCCAAGCCAAGTTCGCGCGGCACTTAGCAAGCAAGCCGAGCCTATGGAATACTTTAAAACGGTATTTATTAGCGCCATACAGCAATGGGTGCTCAATCCCGACAGCACTCAATATAACGAAAGCTTTAATGCATTTACTGCGCGTGTACTTGGCGCGCTTGAACAAATAGCCAATGAAAACCACGGTAAAAATGTACTTATTTATACCTCTGGCGGGCCTATTAGCATTATAACCAGCCATTTAATGGGGCTAAAGCTCGAGCGCTTTATTGATATTAATTGGAGCTTAGTAAACGCAGGCGTAACCAAAGTAGTGGCGCGCGGCAAAGGAAAAAATCAAAAATTAACGATAAGTAGTTTAAACGAGCATCACTTTTTAGAGTGCCACCCACAACAAAAATTAATTACATACACCTAAGGATCTAATTATGCGCAAAAACATACTAATAACAGGTGCAAGTTCAGGCTTAGGCAAAGGCATGGCAAAAGAGTTTGCAAAACAAGGTTGTAATCTTGCTTTATGTGCTCGGCGCTTTGAGCTATTAGAGCAGCTAAAAAGTGAGCTTGAACAAATAAACCCAAATATAACCATTAGCATAAAAGTGCTTGATGTTAACGACCACGAGCAAGTATTTAGCGTATTTAACGCCTTTAAAGATGAGCTTAACGGCCTTGATAGAGTGATTATAAATGCTGGTATGGGCAAAGGGGCTTCTATTGGTACGGGTTATTTTAATGCCAACAAACAAACCGCACAAACTAACTTTGTGGCCGCACTTGCGCAGGCTGAGGCCGCAATGGAAATTTTTAGAGCGCAAAACCATGGTCATTTAGTGACTATTTCATCTATTAGTGCTGTACGTGGTTTTAGGCGCGCCATGACCGTTTACGCCGCCACTAAAGCGGCTATTACCTCATTAAGTGAAGGCATACGCATAGATGTAATGCACACGCCTATAAAAGTAAGCTGCGTACACCCAGGTTTTATAAGAAGCGAAATAAACGAAAAAGTAAAAACAGTGCCGTTTATTGTTGATACCGAAACTGGCTGCAAAGCACTGGTAAAAGCAATAAATAAAGAAAAAGCCAACAGCTTTGTGCCAAGCTGGCCGTGGGCATTTCTGCATTGGATTTTACGAATAGCACCGCTGAGTACAATTCGTAAAATGTCGTAAGGTTTTTAAATTTTAGGCATTAAAAAAGGTGGCAAATGCCACCTTTTATGTACGTGTTTACTTAACCTACGTTTAGGTTATTTGTAAAATTATAGTAGTGCAAAAATCTTTTGCAGCTGTGGCATGTACTCGCTCACAAGCTCAAGGTTGTTTTCGCTTACTAGTGGGTCTGTAGATTCTTCAGCCGCGCTTGAAGCCTTACCAAACGAGCCCATTAACGAGCTAGCGTCACTGCTTTTAGCACTTTTAAGGCTTTGCAGGCCACCCATTACTTTATTTGCTGTTTCTTGGTTTTCAGCTGAAAGACCCGACTTAAGGTTTTCGATGTAAGCCATAGATACTTCTGAGCCAACAGATACTAATTCTTCAGGCGAAAAACCGTAACGGTTAGTAATATCGGCAAAGCTTTTATATAAACCTTGCTCTTTAATCATGCTTAATGCGCTATTAGCAAGAGAGCTTTGCTCTTCAACATTTTGATCAGCAGAGCCACCTAGCATGCTTGCTAAATCTAGGTTTTTTAACGAATCTTGGCTGCTAGCCCAGCTAGAAACAGCCGGTAGTGCTTTCATGTAGCTTTGTAATTGGCCTTCGCTAATATCTTCTGCAAGGCTAGAAAAACTCATTGCTAGTAAGCTAAGTGATAAAATTATTTTTTTCATGGGGCGTTTCCTATTATTTAATTAAAGCCATTAAAAACTAAATGTAAGCGCTTGCCAATACATAACTAAAGTATTAGGTGTAATTAGGCTATAAAGTAGTATAAATGCTTTAAAGTTCTATAACTTAAGCTGATTCAGCACAAATATAGTTACAAATGTTATACTGCATTTTTGTCGATAAGAGCTGAACGTAATGTTAACTATTTCAAATACTGTCACTATAGATGAATGGGAACTAGAGCTAACTGCTATACGTTCGCAAGGTGCCGGTGGCCAAAACGTTAACAAAGTAGCCAGCGCCATTCATTTACGCTTTGATATTAACCGCTCAAAGTTACCCGATTTTTACAAAGAACGTCTATTAAAGCTAAACGACTCTCGGATCACCAAAGAGGGCGTGGTGGTAATTAAAGCCCAAAGCTTTCGCACCCAAGAGCTTAACCGAGAAGATGCACTAAAACGTTTAAAAGATTTAATTTTAAGTGCAACCAAAGTAAACAAAGCCCGCCGCGCAACCAAGCCAAGCCGTAACTCGCAGCGCAAGCGCATGGATAAAAAAACCAAACATGGGCAAACCAAAGCCCTGCGCGGTAACATTAAGTTATAACTCACTAAGTTTATAAGGCTTTACAGTAAAGTATGCTTAATTTACGCCTACAGCTAATAGTTAACCGTAGGTGTGAGTGGGCTATTCGTAGGTATGATGGCGGGTGGCACTAAAGCGATTTAATATATGGTGCATTACATACACCGCAGATAAACTGGCCACAATAGCCACCGCAACAGAGCTAAAGCGATACATGGCGCTATAAACAAGGTCTTGCCCGGGGCCTAGTGAGTTGCCAAACAAAATACCAAACGTGGTTAACACACCAAATCCTATGCCCGGTGCGCCGCCACCAATAATATGAAAACGGCTAAATACAAACGATAACGTCCACAGTATAAGCACCGGAAATAATAAAAAGTCAGAGTGATTATACAATAACACTTGCGCCAACAGCGCGGCATTACAGCCAATTAATGTACCAATAGCGCGCTGCCAACCGGCCATACCTGCGGCTTTCCAGCACAGCGAAAACAAAATTAATACCGATGAGGCTTGCGCCGATATTGAATCTTGTAAATCGAGGACTTGAAACGCCACAAACGAAAGCGTAGCAACCGTTGCGCATAATAATACCTCATGGCGAATGCTTTCTTTGGCTTTAGCGGGTACCGCCCTCACGGCACGCGCGGTTACATCAGGAAAAACACCATGCATAACAAACGCAATAACAATAGAGAGAACAGTAGCCAAACCATTACTTAAAATAAGCGGGTATACACTACTTGTACCGGTTACATAGCTTGAAAAGTGCAGCTGAATCGACAACCCAACCACGCCTAGTGCGCCAAATAAAAAAGCCGCACCTGAGCTCATTTGATAAAACAAAAAGCAAAACGCTAAAAATACAATAATGGTCATCAGTACCGGAAGGTGCGAAAACAAGCCCTGCATAATTAAAACCATTGGAATACTAATGGCGGCACTGGCTAAAAACTGGCGCACAATGCTTTTATTTAACACCGGCACTAAACCAAGTAGCAACATGGGGTAAACAGTAAAAAATATACCGTATGGCCAGTTCATTAATTTACTAATAGTAAACCCTATGGTGCAGCCACCGGCTATGCGCAGCGCTTGGCGTAAACCGTTTGAGTCTAATTGCGGTGCTTGGCTAACAGCTTGAGTCATACGGCCTCCATTAATAAATGTAGTGTAGCCAGCTAATAAACCTAATTTGAGCCGACGCTAACCATTGCCCGATTGTTGACTCTGGCAATAGTTGCACAGTGGCACGCGCACCACTTGGCATATTAGCAATTAATTTAGCGTTATCTGGCATCACTAAATGAATACGCTGGCGCTGAGCATCGCGCACCCAACGATTACTGGTTTCGGTACTACTAAGCGAGCCATTAGCACTGAGTTGCCCATCGCTTACGCCTGCCTCAAACGTGCTTATATGCGCGTTGTAAACCTCACCTGGGCGGCTATCAAATACCACTCGCGCCAAACTACCAGGTTTCATATTTAGTAATGATTTTTCTCTAAAATCGGCAACAAGGTCGGCTTTATTAGCCACAATAGCTAAAAGCGGGCTACCCGCTACCGCATATGCGCCATCAAGTAGTTGTAAGTTAGAAACCACACCAGCGCTTAGCGCACGTACTTGGGTGTACGATAAGTTAAGCTCGGCTTGTGCTAATTGGTTTGCAGCATGGCGAAGCGCTAAGTTTTGCGCGCCGCTTTCGCCGCGGGCAAGTACTGCTTCTGCCAATTGCGCTTCTAATGAGGCGACATTTGATTTACTTGCTTCAAAGTTAGCTTTAATGCTTTCAAGCTCTTGCTCTGAAATAGAGCGCTGCTTAAATAATGCTTCGCCACGGTTATTTAGTAATTGCTGTTCGTGCAGCTTTGCCTTGGCCGCCGAAATTTGCGCCTCCAGTGCTTTTACATTGGTATCTAAACGTTTGTTTTGTAATTTAGCGTCGTCAAGGGCGAGCTGTGCCTGCTCTAGCGCTAATTTATACGGGCCTGAGTCTATTTCAAACAATACATCGCCAGCTTTTACGGTTTGATTATTATTAACCAATACCTTAGTAACACGGCCACTTATTTGCGGGGCAATTTGCACCACAGGATGATAAACCCGCGCTTGCGGCGTTACCGGCATAAACATGTCGGCAATTAAATAGTAAATAAATATAACAACAAAACCCGCTAACGAAAGCCTTACATAACGAGTAAATTTTTGATCTGGTGTCATTGTCTCTCTTACTCTTTACTTTGATTTTTAATACAGTTTAGTGCGTTTTTTTCCATATTGACGATGCCATAAGCAAGCGCATCGAGTTGCTGTGTGCTTAGCCCGCTGTATAGCTGGCTTTTAATATCAATGAGTTTTTCGTTTAGCGACTGTAAAATTGCCCCACCTTGCTCGGTAAAGTAAATTTTTTTACTGCGTTTATCGTGCTCATCAACTTTACGGGTAATTAATAGCTGCTCTTCTAATTGCTTTAATGTGCGAGTAAGCGAGGGCATTTCTATTCCTAAACTCTGCGCAAGCTCAAGCTGCGTTATGCCCTCGCCCAACATATTTATATGGGTTAGCGCCGTCCAGCGCGATTGCGTAAGCCCTAAAGGTTCTACAGCTAAAGTGATGGCCTCGCGGCACAGCCTATGAACCCGCCCCATGTTACCAATAATGGTTAAATCGAGCGTTTCGTGAAAAGGTTTTTGAGTAGTCATAACCACCTCAAATTAGTTAGCATGCTAAGTATTTTAACATTAGTTAGCGTGCTAAGTAAATATTGAGGGGTGTTGCAAATAAAAAAAGCCCCAAAACTGGGGCTACATAAATTTGTGGATTTAAAAATTAAGGAGGTTAGCAGGGGAGTACTGATCGGTAAGCACTTTTGTATTGGCAGGCCAATCTTGCTTGTTTTTGGTACTTTGCATATAGGTACTAATTGCTTTTAAATCTACATCGTATTTTTTTAAACGCGGGTTAAGTGCTTTAATTCGCTGATTAATTTGCGCCTCAGTAGGCATAGAGTTTACACCCGCTAAAATAATACGGTTAGAGCGATTAGCACGGCTTACGTTAATAAAATCGCCAAACACGGCGTGGTAAGTTGCCGACTCATGTTCGTATAATTTACTGCTCGAAAACGTATTAGCGGCAATTACACCGCCCTCGGCCAATACGCTTTTTACCTCTTCAAAAAACTCTTTGGTGAGTAAGTGCTCAGGAATATAATCGCCGTTAAACGCATCAAGAATAATCCAATCGTACTTTTGCTTTTTAATGGCTGCGCGCTTTATAAATATACGCCCGTCTTGCACGCTTGACGTAACGTTATCGGTTTCTATAAAGTTAAAGTAATCGCGGGCTACTTTTAACACTGCTGGGTCTATTTCAACATTATGAATTTTAGCAGCAGGGTACAGCTCATGAATTACATTAGAAAGCGTACCGCCACCTAGGCCAATAATAAGCACATTTTTAGGGTTGTCGGTTACTAAAAGGCTGGCAAACGTAAGTTTTGTATAATTAAAAACCAGTTTGTCGGGGTTGTTTTTGTACATACAACTTTGGCTGGTTTGGCTACTTTTTGTATTAAATTTTAAGCAGCGTAGGTCATGTGTTTCATCAACAATAATATTGCGATATAAAGAACGCTCCTCATGCACTACATTACTGTGCGCCGCAACCGAAAACAGTACCGCTAAAAATAATAAACAGTTACGCATGGGCAAGCTCCTTATTACCAGCAAGGCTATTAACAGTAATTGCCAGCACGCCTAACAGGCCCAAGGTTAACGCAAAGGCACTTATAATGGTGTTTACATCAAACGCCAGTACAAAGTAAAACGAGGTAATAATAGTCCCTAAGGCGCTGCCCAACGTGCTTACAAAATATAAAATACCCGCCACTTGGCCACTTTTATGGCTGTCGGTGACTAATAAACGCACCGAGTAAGGCGAGATCATGCCTAAAATAACGGTAGGAATAAAAAACAACGCCGTAGAGGCAAGTAACGAGCCGTAGCGTGTATCTTCAATGTGGGTAAAAATAAATTCCATTATTGGCTGCGAAAAAAGCGCAATAGGCACCACCATAATACTGGCAGTTAAAAATATTAAGCCATATTTTGTAAGCGATGCATTTTTAGTACTTAGCTTACCGCCGAGTAAATACCCAAGAGAAAGGCTAAGCATAAATACGGTAATTATGCTGCCCCAAATGTGCACACTACTGCCAAAAAAAGGCGCTAAAATACGCCCGCCTAATAGCTCAATTCCCATAATGCAAAAGCCACTGCAAAAGGCTAAAAAATAGACTAACGCGTTTGTTTTTATACTCATGTAATTATCGTTATGTAACCTAAAGAGATCTCCATACTAACGTGATGACAGGGCAGTCGCTAGTGCATTAATTAATCGCTCTGTGATTTTTTAAAAAGTTGTTTTGTTATAAAGTAACACATGTTAAACTTGTTGTTATAATATAACACCTTCGATTTCCCTATTATCATGAAGTATTCTTTAATTTATTTAGCCTGCTTAGGCTTAAGTGCGCAAACAGTGGCGCAAGAGCAAAACGACGAAATTGAAAAAATATCGGTTACTTATAAACAAGCATACCGTGGCGATATTCCTCAAAAGCAAATGCCGCAATCTATTGTAAGTGTTAGTAGTGCTGCGCTTGATCAAAAAGGCATTACTAAATTACAAGACGCACTCGATTTTTCGGCCAGTATTTCGCGCAAAAATAACAGTGGCGCATTATGGGATAGCTTTTCTATTCGGGGTCTTTCGGGTAACGAAAACATGCCATCGGGCTATTTAATTAATGGCTTTAGCGGTGGGCGTGGTTTTAGCGGCCCGCGTGATGTATCTAACATTGATTACATTGAAGTACTAAAAGGCCCAGGCTCAGCACTTTATGGGCGCTCAGAGCCCGGCGGTACTGTAAATATTGTGACTAAAAAACCTCAGTTTGAGCCGCAAGGTGAGCTAAAACTAAGCTTAGGCAGCGACAGTTTTAATCGCGTTGAAGGCGATTACACAAACGGCATTAACGACACCACCGCGTTTAGAATAAATGGCGCGTGGCAAGATAGCGACAGCTACCGCGATGAGGTGTACACCAATAAAAAGGTAGTTACGCCGTCTATTTATCATCAATTAAACACATCAACCAGTGTGACTTATGAGTTTGAATACGTAGATTTAACGCAGTTATTTGACCGTGGTGTTGTCGTACTCGATAACGATTTTGACACCGTACCAAGCTCGCGCTATTTAGGTAACCCAAACGATGGCGACACGCAGGTGTATTCGCGCGGGCACCAAATTACTTTAAATCACGATATTAACGATGAATGGTCGTTAGTGGCCGGTGCAAACTACCGCAGCTCTACGTTAACGGGGTTTTCGTCAGATGCTGAGCTTTCGCCATCGCGCCAATCGCTATTTGATGATGGCCGCACACTTACTCGCCAGCAGCGTTATCGCGACTACGAAGTAGAAGATTTAAGTGTAAAGTTTGAGCTAAGCGGCAGTGTAGACACAGCCGGTATTACGCATCATTTATTAATAGGTGCCGATGCATACAAGTACGATTTACGTACAGCGCTTTCTCGCTATCGAGGCGGTAACGGCACTTATACCGTTGATATTTTTGAGCCAAATTACGATGTAGAACGCCCAGCAGTAAGCCTGCTTTACGAAAACGACGAAGAGCAAAAGGCGTACGGTATTTATGTTCAAGACCAAATGGATATTACCGACAAATTTAAGCTATTAGTGGGCCTAAGGTTTGACAGCGTAGACCAAGATATTTTAGAAACCAACAGCGGCGTGTTTTCGACCAGCTCTGAAAGCCAAGTAAGCCCGCGTGTTGGCGTAGTGTACGAGCTAAATAACGCAATCACTTTTTACAGCAGTTACTCAGAAGGCTTTTTGCCACTGAGCGGCACTGATGCAAACGGCGACCCCTTTGGCTTTGAATACAGTGACTCGTTTGAGGTTGGCGCTAAGTTTGAATACTTAGGCATAAACGGTACTGTGGTATTTTTTGATGCGTCTAAAAGTAATATGTTAGTGGCAGACCCTGTAAACGTTGGTTTTTCAGCGCCTATTGGTAAAGCCGATAGTAAAGGGTTTGAGCTTGATTTAAATACCTATATTACTGATGCAACGGCGTTTAACTTATCGTACGCCTATATAGATGCCACCACAGCAAACGACATTATTAATGCAGATTGGGGCGTGCCAATTGAAAAAGGCAGCCCGCTGGTAAATGTACCAAAAAATAACTTAAACCTTACGCTTAGCCACCAAACAGCATTAATGGGCAAAGAGCTTGAGTTTGGTGCAAGTTACCAATACACCAGCAGCCGTTTAGGTGATGCCGCCGATTTAAGTTTTAGGCTACCAAGCTACCAATTAGTAGGCGTGTTTGGCAACGTTAACTTAACCGAGCAAACCGAGCTTAATATAAGTGTTAATAACATTTTTGATGAAGATTACGCCGAAAGCAGCTACAACGCTTTATGGGTTTACCCAGGTGCGCCAACTCAATTTAAAATGTCGTTAGCGTATAATTTTTAATAGCTAGCAAATTAAAGTTTTCATCCTAAAGCGTCTTAATGTAGTGGTTAAGGCGCTTTATATTTTTAAGCCCATTTATAAAGTGTGCATAAGTTTATTAAGCCAACCATCGGCCTTTGAAGGTTTGTATATCATTACAATGCTTTCACTGTAGTGACTGTTAACCCCCTTTACAGTTAATTTTGTAAGCCCTAAATCATCAATCACAAAGTTAGGTAAATACGCCAAGGCCAAGCCACTTTGAACCACCTCTATTAATGCACTGTAATCGCTACATCTAAATACAATATTGCGCGGTGCAATATCATCTTGCCAGCCGTCGGAGCCTATACCTTGCTCTAAGCCGCACAGGGGTGAAAACAAAGGGCATGCAAAAGCAAGCTCTAGTAATTGATCTTTATTAAGCGTTAAAGAGCCAGTTTGTACTAGCTGATGCGAAGCATGCGCTGCCACACTAAACCCAGTATTAAATACATCAACCGCCACTAAATTAGCGTGTGAGCTATTATTTAGTGCCTCGCGAGTTACTAGCGCAATATGCGCCGCGCCTGATGCAACTTGGCTTATGGCTTCACCTTCAAATACATTATTAATACGTACCGAACAGGGCAGGTTGCTAAGAGGGGTAAGTAACTTTTTAAGGCCACTTTTAAGTAAAATTGCAGGGCCTGCAATAACTGCATTAAATTTATGATTATCGCTTTTAAAGCGGCTAGTAAGCTGCTGGTAATTATGAACTAAATCGCTACTGTGCTTAACAAACTCTTTGCCTTTATCATTAAGTACTAAGGTTTTGCCCACACGATTAAACAGCTCTGTGGCTAAGTTTGCCTCAACCTTTTTTAGCGTTTTAGACAGCGCCCCTGGGGTAATATTAAAATGCTTAGCGGTTGTGTGCAGGTTTTGCGAACTCGCCATATGAATTACTTTTTCAATGTCATCTAAATGCATAGCGCCAAACCGTATTGACTAAAAGGAAACAGCTAACAACTTATTATCGATTATTTATACATAAAAATCAGCTTATAGTGACGTTATATTTATTTTTGAGCATTAACATGAAACACATACTGCTAATTTTTATTTTATTTTCAAGCGCAGCACTAGCAAGCGACCCTGAGCACAAGGCACACAACACACATAAAGCCCACAGCTATGTGGGGTTTCATGGCATGGCGCTTATATTAGCCGGCGATAAACTACTTGCCAGCCACATGCCTTTATACGCCCCCCCACACAACTACCAAATAGTGTACGAAGTAACTACCAATGACACCCATCTTAAAATAATCAAAAAAGCACTGAACGAGTCACTAAAAAAACAAACTCAGATCACCATTTTACCAACCAAATTTGATTTGAATTTATTAATAAATAAGCAGACACCCACATTAAATACCACTGTGTTTAATGGCCATTTTGAGCGCGGAGGTACGGCTTTGTTTTCGACAAAGCTGACTTTTAAAAATCCGTTATATGTAAAAAAGATCGCTATAACACAACCTGAAAAAGAAGAGTTTAATTTAATAAAGGTTTCAGCAGAGCAGGGGGTGGTAATTCATAAAATACAAAGTAAACCAAGCTATGACTCACTCAGTTTAGTAGCACTAACTAACGGAAAATATAATGGCCAGTTAAAATGTGATGCGCCAGTAACCACAGCGCTTGCAAGTAAGCTAAAGGCCTGTTTTAAAAGCGCCCCAAGCTATTTAGAAACTCGCGATTTTGCAGTTAATTAAAAAATTATAGCAGCGCTTTAGCTTAAAAAGCGCTGCTATATAAATTACTTAACGTTAAGAGCATATACATTTGCCTGAACGTATTCGCCGTTTAACAATTTTATTTGCGTTAAAATGCGTGAGTACGCATCGCCTTCAAATTCATCGAGCACATGCCAATGATCTTTTAAATTAGTTGAGCTAAACACATAGCCATTTATCTCTTGGCCTGTTTCGTCTAATACCAGTGCAGGAAAGCCCATTTTGGCGCCCCAGCCCTCGTTAATTAAATTGCCAGCCACACTGCCTTGCTCAAACGTACCGCCAATATTGGCAAGAATATGCTCGTTCGGATGCCCTGGGCACAAGGTGCCATATACAAATAACGCTTCTAACACGTAAACTCCTAAATTAAGGCTAATGATTATGTTTAACTAAGCTAAAGCTTAACTAGATATGAAAAAAATCCCGAGTGAAATTTTACTTTTACAATGACACCCACCTTTATTTTTGCACTTTACGCAATAAGCATCTACTTTTTTAATTGGTTCATCAAAAGCTAGGTGCTACATGGCTATTGCAAGAAAACGCCAAATCAGTTTGGCAGATACAAAATATTATCACTGTATTTCGCGCTGTGTACGCCATGCCTATCTATGCGGCGAGGATTCATTAACGGGTAAATCCTACGAACATCGAAGGGGCTGGGTAGAACAAAAGCTATTTAGCCTCGCTAAAATATTTTGTATTGATATATGTGCTTACGCAGTTATGAGCAATCACACCCATATTGTGCTTTATGTTGATGATAAAAAAGCAAATAGATTAAATGACAAAGCCATAGTGCTGCGTTGGCATAAGCTTTGTAAAGGCACACCCCTTACACAAAAATTTTTACAAGGTGAGGCGCTTAGCAATACAGAGCGATACTTTTTAAGCCAAACTATTATTCAATACAGAGAAAGGTTATCTAGCATTAGCTGGTTTATGCGCGTTTTAAACGAACACATTGCTCGTAAAGCAAATAAAGAAGATAAATGCACTGGCCGATTTTGGGAAGGGCGATTTAAATCACAAGCTCTTCTCGATGAAGCAGCCCTTGCAGCTTGCATGGCTTACGTTGATTTAAACCCAATAAGAGCAAAAGTAGCTAAAACCCCCGAGTGCTCAAACTTCACCAGCGTGCAAAAGCGTATTCAGGGCGCTAAAAATGCAAAGCAACCCAAACAACTTTTAAAATTTGCAGGTAAGCCCCGTAAATTTATGCCAAAAGGTTTACCGTTCGAGCTTAAATATTACCTCGAATTAGTTGAGCTCACAGGGCGCATTATTCGCGATAACAAACCAGGTTTTATTGAAAACACACAGCTCCCTTTATTAGAAAGAGTAAACATATCGCCAGAGAATTGGTTAAAACTCACTACTGATTTTACACGCGTATTTCATGGCGCTGTAGGTAAGCCGCAATCACATGTAAGTTACTGCGAGCATTTAAATAAAAAGCGACGAGTTAATTTTAGTAATTGCGAAAAGCTACTAGCCTAAAACCTCCTTAATAGTTTTAAAACTGCCTAGATGCAGGTTTAAGCATGCCTAAAATTAATAAATCATAAATATGCCAACCCAATAAATTTTAAATTTATCCATATTCCTGCACTTTTTATAATTACAGCTAATAAATCCTCATTAAAAGCGCTTAATTTAACTACTAATTACATATTTGAAGTGGGTGTCATGTTAATTTTTTGAACTGCCAACTCAAAATTTATAGTGGGTGTCATTATAATTTTTTTAAGCGGCGATCATGTCAGTAGCACCAGTACAAAACAGCTTGGTTTTATCAAGCAAGGGAATATTTTAGGCCGTGTTATATTTCATATAAAACAACCTCGCTACAAGAATTAAAAGTAAGGCAATTTTGCCAGCAGCTTAATAAACTTTAGCTTGCTAATAAAAGCGGCTTGTAGGGCGGTTAGTGTGTTTAAGCTTGCTCGCTAAAATTGGCTTGGTATTTTTTGGTTAATATCAAAACAATAACGGCCAGTAATAAAGGCACAAACGACGCCCATAAAACGGTGTGCCAACCGTAGGCTCTTAATAACCCACCTGATGAAAAAGAGCCTACCGCCATTAAGCCAAACACTATAAAGTCACTAAACGATTGAGCACGGTTTTTTTCTTCTGCCTTGTGCGTTTCTAGCACTAATGCGGATGCCCCTAAAAAGCCAAAGTTCCAACCTATGCCTAACAAAATTAATAGCGCGTAAAAGTGATATACACCTTCACCTAAAAAGCCTATAGCTGCTGAAATTGCAGTTAAAATAATACCAAAAACAGAAATACGAGCAGCCCCAAAACGTGCAATGAGCTTACCGGTAAAAAAGCTAGGTGCATACATAGCAATAACATGCCACTGCATTCCTAAGTTTGCTGACTCTTGGCTATGCCCGTGCATATGCATTGCCAAAGGTGCCGATGTCATTAAAAAGTTCATCACCATATACGATGCTGCACCACAAATAACCGCGCTTATAAATCGTGGTTGCAAAGCAATTGTTCTCAATGGTCTTCCTGAATATGCTTGATTTGCTAAAGGCTTAGCCAATTTAACGCCAAACAAAATAACACCAGCGAGAGCCGCGACAATGGCTTGCGCAATAAATGTGGCAGCAAACATTTTGTCTGACCACAGGTGCATGGTATGCGTAACTAACTGCGAGCCAATAACACCTGCAGCTACGCCACCGGCCATTACCATAGAAAGCGCTTGCGGGCGTTTATTTTCGGGCACGCCATCGGTTGCAGCAAACCGAAATGACAAAGCCACTGCCGCATAAGCGCCGCCCAATAGCGCAGATAAACAGTACAGCCAAAAGCTGTCTATATACAACGCAATAGTCGCTAATAGTCCGGTTAAAACACCCGCGCCAGTGCCTGCCATAAAGGCTGCACGCCGGCCATATTTTCATGCTAATTCACCGGCGGGAAAAACACACAACGCCATTCCTAAAACAAAAATAGAAACAGGTAAAGTGGCTAAAAGTGCAGTAGGAGCAAGCAAGTTGCCCACTACCGCACCTGTTGCATATAGCACAACGCTATTAGCCCCAGAAAGTGCCTGGGCTAACATTAAACGCCATAAGTTAGCTGTTTGAACTTGAGGGTCGCTTTGCTCAAGCCTATCTGAGTCTATAGCGCTTAATTTTTCCATGATTTCACTTTCCTAAAAGTATTGAAGGCGCTTAAAAGCAATTTATGGTTGAGGTATTTAAATGTCTAACGCCACTAAAAAGCGCGATACCATGTTGTAAGCAGCAACCGTTGCTACCGCTTCTACTGTTTGCGTTTCGCCAAATAGTGCTTTTAAACGTTCAATAACGTCGCCATCAACATTTACTTTAGTGGTTGATTGATCAGTAAGCTCAAGCAAAGCCAGCTCCTGCTCAGAGAATAACTCAGCATTTACTACCACACTTTTAAGAGCCGTTGCTTTTTCATCGCTACCGCCAGCCTGTATGTATGCAGGGTAGTGCACATTCCATTCAAAATCGGCTTTGTTTAATACCGCTACACGCAGCATAATAAGTTCGCGATACTCAAGCGATAAGCCAAAGTTTGCTCTAACGCGCCCTAACAGCTCATTCCAGCCTTTAGCTAAAGGAAAGCTTTTTAGTAGTACTCTATCTATGCCTATTAGTTCACCGTTTGGACGACGACCTTGCATTTCGGCTAGTAGTTCGCCTGGGGCTTGCTCGCCATTTTGCCATGGCGTTACTCTTACTTGTGACATAATGTTTACTCCTAATTAAACGCCACTTTAGTCATTAAAGTGGCTAACTTGGAGCGAAAGCTTACGGGGAATGAACGTACTTAACCACAGAGATTATCTTTTACCATGGTAAATATTTTCTTTATTGCTGTATTTTATCAAAGTACTCCTGAGCTTTAATCTCTTTTAGCCCGCGGGTTTCCTACCTCTTTAAACAGCCATTCTTTAAATGCGTGTATTCTTGGCAGTTCAGCACATTCGGGGCGGTAAATAACGTAATACGCCAAAGGCGATTCAAAATAAATATCAGGGAATAACCTGACCAATCGCCCTGCGGCTAGATCATCTTTAGCCATAACACTGCGTGCTAACGCCACGCCGTGGCCGTCAATAGCTGATTGCAATACAGCCGCTGAGTTATTTATTTGAATGCTTTTAGTGGTTAAAGGGCCTGTTACTCCGGCTTTTTTTAACCACGCCGACCAAGACGGAAAACCCGTATGGTCATCCATTGATTGATCGTGTATTAGGGTTTCGTTCAATAATTTATCTATGGTGTTTAAGCGGTTTGAGTCTTCTAAAAACTTAGGTGAGCATACCGGGTATACCTCTTCATCCATTAGTTTTTCTGCGCTCAAGCCTTGCCAAGTGCCTGTACCAAAGCGTATGCCTATATCTATGCGCTGCTCAGTAAAATCAACAGGCTTTAAATTAGTATTTAAATTCACACTGGTTTGCGAACATATTTCTTGAAAAAAATGCAACCTAGGCAATAACCACTTGGCGGCAAATGCGGGGCTTACTGCCACTGTTAACGCGCCACTTATGGCGTTGTCTTTTAAAATGTCTAGCCCTTGGGCAAGTTTATCAAAGCCTTCGCGTATTAGTGGCAGGGCACTTTGCGCGGTTTCGGTGGTTACTAGCCGTGTTTTACCTGAGCTCATTCTATGAAACAGCGGCGTGTCGAGCCACTCTTCTAATGTTTTTACCAGCTGCCCAACGGCTGCAGGCGTTACATTTAGCTCTTCAGCTGCCGCTGAAAAACTTTGGTGCCTTGCGCTTGCTTCAAACGCTTTTAATGCATTGAGGTGTATAGGTGATTTCATACGATAAACTTTTTCTTTACTGATGATTCAGATTATCTCGTTTGTTAAAGCAAGTAAATAAGTAAAAAATACCGCCCAAGCCAACCAGCAAGTTACTTGCTATTAGGCAACCCAATACTTTTTATTTATATAACAAATACAGCGCTTAGTGGCGCTTGGAGCAATAAACATGACTAAGCAATTTTTAGGTAAAAAATTACTCGTTATTGGTGGTACTAGCGGAATGGGTTTTGACACGGCTCGATTAATTTTAGAGCAAGGCGGCCACGCTGTTATTGTTGGCCACCGTAAAGAAAAAGCCCAAGCAGCAAAAGAGCAGTTATCAGCTTTAGGAACTGTTGAGGTGTTAACCGCTGATTTAACCAGCGACGAAGGCGTGCAAAACTTAATTAACACACTTTCACAAGACCACGCAGACGTGGATTTACTGGTAAATGCGGCCGGTGTGTTTTTCCCTAAACCATTTTTAGAGCACGAAGCGGCTGATTACGATCAGTACATGCAAATTAACCGCGCACTATTTTTTATTACACAAAAAGTAGCCGCTAATTTAGTGGCAGCAAAACGCGCAGGCGCCATTGTAAATGTGGGTTCTATGTGGGGTAAGCAAGCTATTGCAGCTACACCATCGTCAGCGTATTCAATGGCTAAAGCGGGCTTACATGCGCTAACTCAACATTTAGCAATGGAATTAGCCGCGCACAACATTCGCGTCAATGCAGTATCGCCAGCGGTTGTACAAACGCCAATTTACGAAGGTTTTATTCCTAAAGCACAAGTAAACGATGCCCTACAAGGCTTTAACAGTTTCCACCCAATTGGCCGTGTAGGTACCAGCGAAGATGTCGCCAATACCATTGCGTTTTTACTCAGCGACAAAGCCGCTTGGGTAACGGGTGCTGTATGGGATGTTGACGGCGGTGTAATGGCTGGTCGTAATTAATACGTAATTTTAAAGCCCTCGATGGGCGCAAATTTATAGAGCAATAATGTATGTTATTGCTCTTGTTTAATTTAGGTTGGATAAATGCGAGTCAATTCAGATTTTTCAAAAAACGCTTCTATGCTGCCAAGTCAATATAGTTGGCAAACATCGCCTCAGGCGGGTGTTGAGCGGGTAATGCTCGACAGAATAGGCGCTGAAAAAGCCAGAGCAACTAGCGTAGTACGCTACGCGCCTGAGTCTACTTTTCCAAGCCATGCTCACCCAGGTGGTGAAGAAATATTGGTACTTTCGGGCACTTTTTCAGATGAGTCGGGCGACTACCCACAAGGCTTTTATTTACGAAACCCGCCAGGGTCTTCACATGCACCTAAAAGTAAAAGTGGCGCAACCATTTTTGTAAAACTGTGGCAAATGTGGGTAACAGAAACCGCCCCAGTGCGCATAAATACACACGATCCGGCTACGTGGATAACCCAAAATAACCGCCTAATATGCCCGCTTTATCAAGATGATAACGAAGTAACTAAACTGGTAAAGTTAACCCCGCAACAGCCCCTATTTGATAACCTAAAAGCACATAATGCCTTAGAGCTATTTGTACTGGGCGGCAGCGTAATACACAACGAGGTAGAATATTCAAAAGGAAGCTGGCTAAGGCTGCCAAGCACGAGTAAAGCGTTAATATCTGCGGGAAATAACAGCGCTACAATTTACCTAAAAGTAGGTAATTTTAAAAACATAGGCTGTGGAGGCTAAATAATGCGTACAAAAATTGCGATTATAGGCGGTGGGCTAAGCGGCGTGTATGCAGCTTACCAGTTAGAGCAATGCGGCATTACCGATTACATATTGCTTGAAGCCAGAGACCAATTAGGTGGCCGTATTATGGACTTTACAAGCCTGTCGCAAGCGACAACAAATAGCTTTGATCTTGGCCCAACATGGTTTTGGCCAGAGTTTCAGCCGCAATTAAATGCCATTATTAAAACCCTAAACCTAGAAACATTTGCCCAGTACGAGCAAGGCAATACGTTAGTAGAGCGCTCACATACACAACCGCCCACAGCAATGCCCGGTTATACGCATGCGCCTACGTCTATGCGGTTAAAAGGTGGCATGTGCACCCTTATTAATGCCTTACATGCAAAGCTTAGCAACAAACAAATAGTAACTGGTGCTTTGGTAAAAACAATTACCCACCAACACGGTAATATTGAAGTTAACTTTAGCACCTCAAACACAACCGATAATAAAGTAAACGTTGAGCACGTAATGCTTGCGCTACCACCACGCTTAGCCGCAAGCCAAATAACATTTACCCCCGCATTGCCAAGCGATTTAGTAACGCAGTGGCAAAATACCGCAACCTGGACGGCACCCCACGCTAAGTATATTGCAGTGTACGATACGCCATTTTGGCGTAAGCAAACGCTCTCGGGCAGCGCCCGCAGCAGTGTTGGGCCAATGGCAGAAATACACGATGCATCAAATCCACAAGGCCAAGCCGCATTATTTGGCTTTATTGGCATACCCGCTGATGATCGAAAACGCATTAGTAATGAAGATTTTATCACACACTGCAGAGCGCAATTAGTCAGGCTTTTTGGCGCACAAGCCGCCACTCCCAAAGCCGATATTATTAAAGACTGGGCACAAGACCCACTCACAGCAACACATTTAGATACACATGCTGCGAATACACATGCACCAGCACCTTACATAACCGCGCAAAATGGCCCGTGGTATCAAAATTTAGTCGGTATTGGCAGTGAATGGTCAGTGCAATTTCCAGGCTATGTAGCTGGTGCGGTTGATGCAGCAAACATAGGCGTTGAGCTGTATTTAAAAAATGTTAACGCGTGATGTGTAGAGGCTGAGGTTTGAGCTTAGTGCTTTAATGGATAGCTCATAACGGCAGCTGATGGGCGGTTATGAGCGTTCAAGAAACAGCCATCATTATAGTGATTTAAACAGATTAACTTATTCGTTTTTAAACTTCCTAAATATCCACACATTCAGCCCAATTAGCAACATAACAATTAATGTTAGAATTGGAGGCTTTGATTGTAATGGTAAAAACTCAGCAGTTACCTCTGGAATCATGTGAACATACACTGCGACAAACATAATAGATAGCGCTAATAGTGATGAGCAATAAAATACTTTTCTTATTATATTTTTTGTTAGAACCTTGGATAAAGTAAGCACAATCAAAAACCCTAAACCTGCTGAAATTTCACCTAATTGACCAGCCCACCTAGCTATCTCGGGTAATGGCAGTCCACTCAAAGCTATTTGTTTAGTAAACATAGTATTGAACGGCTCAAAGAACTTTACTGTGCCAGCCATAATTAAAAAAATAGCTAACAAGCCGGTTAATAGCTTTTGCATGATGGCCGAAGGGTTCATCGCTGAATGGCGTAACGCCAGCCACATTAACCCGACAATAACGAATACACTCGATATTAGTGATACTTCTAGTAATAATTGTTTCCCCATTTCATTTTTCCTATATTTTATGGTGAATTATTTCTCTTCAGATTCTAATAATACTTTGCTAACAAAAAGCCGAACTGTTGGTGCAACTACAGCTAAAAGCAATAGTGCAGAAGGAATAACTTCTCCTATAGAGTATGACCATGCACTCATAAATGAGACATCGTCAGACACCATTTTCCTGGCCATAATAGCCGTCATGCCCAAAAGCATTGAAGGTAAAACCATTGAGGCTATTAGCGGATATTTAAATTTTTGAGGGAATTTTTTCATATTGGTCACACCTTGAATAATTTAGAGGGCATATTTTAAAGCCTTGCCCTTATTTCAAAAATAGCTATTATTGAAATTTATAAATTCATATTTGAATGATTAGATATTATGGATGCAAAAGAGCTCGGCAATTTATATTGGTTTTGCCTGTCAGTAGAGTGTGGTGGTTACGCCCCGGCTAGTCTTTTAGCTACAGCCTCTGCCCCGACGCTTTCTAGGGCTGTGAGTCAGTTAGAAGAAAAAGTAGGTGAGAAACTCATTCATCGACATGCCAAAAAATTCCAACTCACTAATGCAGGTGAAGAATATTACCGACGCTTTGCTCCTATTTTCAAACAAGTTGATGAACAATGGCTCAACCTTTCTAATACACAGGCAACATTAACGGGTGAGATTTATGTATCGTGTCCAGAGCCTTTCGCTGATTATTTTCTTCAGAATCTAGCAATCGAATTTATGACAGAACATCCCGGTGTTAAAATCCACATTAGTTTCTCTTCTGACACTGAAAACTATATTGATGAACGTATTGATCTCGCGATTGTTACTACACCGAGCAATATACCTACATTAATTCAAAAACCCTTATTTCAAACTGAGCTAGTCTTAGCTGCATCACCCAAATACCTTAAAGCTCAAGGTATTCCCAATAATATAGAGTCATTACTTGAACATAATTTACTTGCAGGAAATACTATACCTTTTTGGGAATTTAAGTACCAAGGTGTAACTACAAAGCTACCTGTAATGGCTAAGTATTCAATAAATAGCCTCCGTTTAATGATTAATGCAGTTAAAGCGGGCATAGGGATAGGCTTGATACCGAAAGAAGTGTTAGAATTTGAAAAAGACGCAGTGCTACAGAGGGTATTGCCCGATGTAGAGTGCCCGAAAGGCAAAGCTTATATTGTATGGAGTGATCGTCAGTTGATTGCTAGTAGGGTGGTCGCATTTAGAGAAAAAATAATTCAAAAAATGGATAAACCATCAGACTTATTTAAATCCATAGTGAGTTAGTTTTGCTAGAACAGATTAAGTGCTAAATACATTAAAAAGATAAGTCTAATAGACCGCTATTGGCTATTATAGTATTGATGACGTTGATAAAAATAAGCGCTTAAAGTCAGTACAACTTCTCATTTTGCTTCTGGCTCTAACAATATTTTCGTCACAAGGAGTTTAATCGTTGGTGCGACAACTAATAATAGCATTATTGCAAAAGGGATAATTTGCTCAATAGAGTTAATCCATGCACTGATAAACGAAGCCTCATCAGGCAGGGTTTTATAGGCCATCACCCCAGACGTTCCTAGCAACATTGAAGATGACACCATAGAAACAGTAAGTGGATATTGATACTTACGCGGAATTTTTTTCATGCTTGCTCCAAGGTGTCATTAAAATTCAGCTTACTGAATAGAAAGTAAATAGCTAAGTCCTAATACAGAAATAATACCAAAGCTTGCCATGGTCCATTTTCTTCTATCTTTCTCTGCTATAACGACAAAAAAAAATAACAGTGCTTGAGAGTAGATAGCCGTATAACCCTTAGCTATTAGCTCAAGATTTACTATGAAAAATCTTTCAAGATAATATTGTCTGCGTAGCTTTGGTAAGCACCTTCAATCATCTTAGCCATATCGTCTGGGAAGAGTAAAAAGTCGCCTTTTTCAAGAGAGTCTATAATGCCTTCAGAGACAGACTCAGCACTTGCTAAGTTATCAAAGCCAGCTCTTTTTCCCATATCTGTTTCAATTGGGCCTGGGTGAACACTAAGTACCTGAACGCCTTTTTCGGCAAATGCGTCTTTCAATCCTTGTGTGATTGAGTAGGATGCAGCTTTAGATGCCGAGTAAGTGGTTTCCTGAAGAAAGTTTTTCATCGATACCACAGAATTCAGTTGGACTAACGCACCTTTATTACGTTCAAGCGCTTTTGCAAAGGCGTTAGCGATACGCACTAAACCATAAACATTAACGTCTATTTCCCTAGCTAAAGACTCAAAAATATTCTCTGCTAAAGGTGTAGTCGACAGCATTATACCTGCGTTGTTAACTACAAGATCGACATCAGTAGCCTCAGCTGCCGCTTTGTTAACTGAGTCGGTGCTTGAAATATCCGTCTGGATAGTTGCTACTTTTTCACCGTATTGCTTTTCTAATGCTTTAGTTGACTCAGGATTGCGCACACCAAGATATACTTTTTTGGCACCGTGTTGCAGAAGTGACTCAACAATGGCTTTACCTATGCCACGATTTGCGCCGGTAACGAAAGCTACTTTGTCTTTAATGATAAAACTCATTTGATATTCCTTTGGTTTAGTATCCGTTGCGATTGCTAAAGTTTTATCGCAACGGAAAATTGATTAGGCTGTAATACAGTATTTACTATAACTGTGCAGTTATAACTCGTTACTTTTTAGTCCATTCAAATTTATTAAACATTGAATCTACTGGTGTTTCAGCAATGTGGTTTACATAGTTGCTGATCACTTTTTGTGATAACCCAAGAATGATTTCTAATACTTGTTGCTGCGCGTAACCTGCGGCAAAGAAAGCATCGACTTGTTCAGGTGTTACGTTGCCGCGTTGGCGTACGATAGCTAGCGTGAAATCTTGAAGCGCTTGTAGTTTCTCTGTTGGCATCGCTTCTTGGTTACGTAACGCCTCAGTTAAAGCGGCATCAACTTTCATTGAGTGTGCAATACCAGTATGAGCTGGCACACAATAATGACACTCATGCTCAACGTTAATTGTTTGCCACACTACAGTTAATTCTTCTGCGTTGAATGATGTTGCTGTAAATAACTGATGTAGCTGTGTATAAGCTTTTAATATTTCTGGTGATTCAGCCATTGCTGCATATAAGCCAGGAACAACACCCATTTGCTTTTTAGCGCCCTCTAAAATTGCTTTGCTTTTTTCTGGTGCTGTTTCTACTGTGTGTAATGTAAATTTGCTCATTTTTAATCTCCAATGACATAGGTTGTTTAGGGGTTGTCCCTATATAAAAAGGGAATAAATCTTGAAGCCCCTTAGTTGATGGAGTGAACTATATACCCACCTGAACGATCGTTCAAGCTATATTTGAGCGATCGTTCAATTATTTTAAATATGTAAATATAATCTATTGTATTTAAATGGATATTTGTCTTGAAATATTTTTGCTTTATTAGAAGTCACCTCTGCTGAGTTTAACTTTACCTAAAGATAAAATATAACTATAATTGAACGACTGTTCATTTAATGTTTTTAGGTGAAGTTATGGCAAAGACCACAACATTTGATCGCCAAGAAGTGATAGATAAGGCAACCAATCTTTATTGGAAGAAAGGCTTTCATGCAACATCAATGCGAAACTTGCAAGACGCGGTAGACCTTCGCCCCGGTAGCATATACTCAGCATTTGGTAATAAAGATGGTTTATTTAAGGAAGCCTTAGCTAACTATGCTGATATGAGCCTGTCACTATTACAGCAATGTAAAGACGAACATGATTCGCCACTTCATGCACTAAAAGCCTTTATGAAGTTAATAATAGTAGAGTCACAAAATAGTGCTCCAAATGGCATTTGTATGCTGTCAAAAACTATTTCAGAATTAACAGATGAGAATCAAGATTTAATTGATGTAACGAAAGCACATCTAGTTAATATATCCTCAGCATTGGTCAAATTAATTGAAGAAGCACAGACATTAGGTGAGGTGGATAAAAATAAAAATGCTGAAGATCTTGCTACCCATGTACAAATTCAAATAACAGGTTTACGTACTTTTGCTAAAATTAATAAAGACAAAAATAAGGTTAGTGCCATGATAGACGATATTTTTACGCATTATCCTTTTTAATAGGAGTTAAGGGTTAATCATATAGGTCTAAAGGATCAAACCTTGGCGGCCTACAACATGCTCCTGATCCTCTGAAAATGGCACTCTCTAGCTACTCAACAACATTAAATACTGTAATAATTGGCAAAGTATTTTACTGTGTCGGATGGCGCTTCGCTTATCCGACCTACACTGGCATATACCTAACAGCTCAAGTTAATCCCCCAAATTATTAATTCTCTTCACCGCCTTACATTTAACGGTAAAGCCATTTACACATTTGAGCGTGTTGATTCTATAAACCCTTTTACATAATCAAGCTGTAAGTCGTCATCACGTACGCCTACATTCACGCTTTTTTGCAGCCCTTTATTACCTATGCGGATGCCTTTTATGCCTAAACGGCTTTCGTGCGATGAAACTAGCCACTCTGGTAATACTGCTACACCCCGATTGGCAGACACTAATTGCAGCATCATTTCAGTACTCTCTATGGGTACTCTGCGTTTGGGTTGCACGTTAGCGGGGTCTAAAAATCGGGTGTATACATCTAAGCGGTTGTAGCCTACGGGCACGGTGTAAAGTATTTGGTTTTCGAGATCTTGTGCTGTAACAAACGCTTTGTTGTATAACGGATTTTGCTCGCTCACGACAATACATAAATTGTAGTTAAACACCGACCTAAAGTTTAAGCCCTCTGTATTGATGGGGTCGGGGGTTATTAGCACATCTATTTCGTTGGCTTTGAGCGCTGCTATGCCATCAAATCTAAAAGCACTTTTTATTTCTACGTCTACCTCGGGCCATGCTTTTAAAAATTGCTGAATTTTACCCATTAACCATTGCTCACACGGGTGGCACTCCATGCCTATGCGCATGATTCCTCGCCGGCCTTGGGCAAATTCTTGCAATACGCGCTCGGCGTGCTCAAACTCGGTGACCATTTTGCCTGCAAGCGAAAGTAAATAAAGCCCCGCCTGAGAATATACCAGCGTATTGCCTTTACGATGCCACAGTTTTACGCCAAATCGGCGCTCTAATTTAGCAATAGTATGGCTCACAGCCGATTGGCTTAAGTTTAAACTTTCGGCCGCAGCGGTCACGCTTTTAAGGCGATTAACCTCTTTAATAATGTGTAGATGATTACGTTCAAGCATTATGATTTATATTCATTCCAAAACCAGTTTTTACCATTAGTGTTCATAATGGTGTTTTGGTAATATTATCACATTACATACCCAAGTCTATGCGCTTTGCTATATTAGCCATGAGCAAAACGTGTAACATTTAACGTATTACCAGGAGATACAGCCTATGTTTAGCGACTCTATCTATACTTTTATATTAATAGGTATAGGGGGCACACTAGTGTTAGATATTTACGCGGGGTTACTCGCTAAGTTTTTTGATTTACCCGCCACAAATTGGCGATTAGTCGGACGCTGGGTAGGTCATATGAAGTCGGGGCAATTTTATCAGCCTGCACTACCTAAGGCCGAAAAAATACCGGGTGAGCTTGCCATTGGTTGGGTTGTACATTACCTAATTGGCATAGCGTACGGGTTAATATTAATGGTGTGTGTAAACACGCAGTGGCTTGATTTGCCAACCATACTACCTACATTACTTGTTTCATGGTTTGGCATAGTTGCCCCCTTTTTTATTATGATGCCAGGCATGGGGGCGGGTATGGCCGGTGCAAAAACACCTAACCCCACCGTTACGCGCATAAAAAGCTTTGTAGGGCACACCATATTTGGCTTAGGCATGTTTTTAACCGCACTGGTTTTAGCATAATTTTAAGTAGGAAAGCAGACTATGAACATTTTAAATTTAAGCACCTATTCTACGCATATAAAAATAGTGGGCTTATTAGCTATTGTTATTTCAATAGCTGCGTGGAGCACAGATTTATTAGGCATTGTGTATGCGTGCCCCTATTGTAGAGTGCAGCGCTCAGTAATAGGCCTGTTAGGCTTATTATTAATAACGCCTGCGGTTACACACTGGATAGGCAAATATTTCGCTTTAGTAATTGGTTTTTTTGGCGCTACAGTGGCTGCTAATCAGCACTTTATGGGCTGGAAAAAAATATCAGCAGGCACCTTTGAATTTAAAGATAACCTGTTAGTTGACCCATTTATTTTATCGGCCTGTGCACTAATAGGTATTATTGGACTTACTTATTTAGCAGTAACAGCCACTAAGTTACCCGCTAAAACGGTTTAATATTAAATACCGTAGCTAAAACCAACAAGGCGCACTTTTTATTAAAAGTGCGCCTTGTTTTTTATATATAAATTTAATTTAGTTACGTTAAATCTGTTTTTTCTACGCGCTTAAAGCAATCTACTTATTACCACCTATCTAAAAATAACTCACAGGCTTCTAAAAGCTTTTCCCGTGCAATGCCGTCTCTTGATTGAATAGAAAGGCCATTAATAAAGGTATCTAAAATTAGCATAAATTGCTCTACGGGCATTTCTTGTTGCCACTCTTGCTGAGCAGTTCCGCGCTCTATGCATTTTACAAGCGCTTTACGAATGTCGTTGCGAACCGACAGTGCCATTTGCTCAACTTCTTTATTTTCGTCGCCGCAATTTAAGCCAGATAAAACAATCATGCAACCCGATGGTTGCTTAGTTGAGGTTTGCATATGAATGGTTTTAAACACCATGTTTTTAATCGCTGCTTTTGCAGGAACCGACTCGTTTTCTAGCTCCGAAAAGGTCTCTCCACAGGTGCTGGTATAAAGTGCTAAACATTCACTGTATAGAGCTTGCTTTGAGCCAAATGCTGCGTAAAAACTCGCAGATGAAATATTGCCTAACACTTTGCGTAGCTCAGCTAAAGAAGTGGATTCGTAGCCTTTTTGCCAAAATAAATCCATTGCACTTTTTATTGCATCTTCACGATTAAACTGGCGTGGGCGTCCGGTTCGGGCCATATAAATTACCTCAAGTAAGTAAATTTTAAATAAGTGTATTGTTAGTTAAAACACTCAAGCCCGAAATACTAAGTATTGTCGGGCATTGTGCTGATCATATCATAAGTTTTAAATACAGTTGCTGTGCTAAGCACCTAAGCGAGTAAAGTATTGCTCTACATCTAATGCTGCTTTACACCCAGTACCTGCAGATGTAATTGCCTGCCTATAATGGTTATCGCTTACATCACCTGCGGCAAATACGCCGGGAATATTCGTTAATGTTTCACCATTTTTAAACCCAGAATACACATTAATGTAGCCATCGCGCATATCAAGCTGATCTTTAAAAATATGTGTATTAGGCTGATGCCCAATGGCAATAAACACCCCATTAACGCTCAGTGTTTCTCTATCTTGCTCAAGTAACGTTGATTTAATAGTAATTCCTGTAACGCCATTAGCGTCACCCACTATTTCATCTACTTGGTTATTCCACTTAATAGTTACTTTACCTTGCGCTACTTTATCAAATAGGCGCTGTTGTAAAACCTTTTCGGCACTGAGTGAGTCACGACGGTGAATAAGCGTAACGTGCGAGGCAATATTAGCTAAATATAAAGCCTCTTCTACAGCGGTATTACCACCGCCAACCACAGCTACGCTTTGGTTTTTATAAAAAAAGCCATCGCAGGTTGCACACGCCGACACACCTTTGCCTTTAAACTCAGTTTCGCTTGGTAGGCCAAGGTACTTTGCCGATGCGCCCGTAGAAATAATTAACGCATCAGCTGTGTAAGTTTGCTGCCCTTTAAGCACAAATGGCCTTTGCTGCAGGTCAACATGTGTGATGTAGTCATGCACTATTTCGGTATCAAAATTTTCGGCATGATCTTTAAACTGCCTCATCAGTTGTGGCCCCTGAATACCCGTTGGGTATCCTGGCCAATTTTCAACATCAGTCGTTGTTGTGAGTTGCCCACCCACTTCAAGGCCAGTAATTAGTAATGGTTCAAGGTTTGCTCTAGCTGCATAAATAGCGGCAGTGTAACCAGCAGGCCCTGAACCCAAAATTATCAACTTTCGATGTGTGCTCATTTATCACCTCTTTGGCGTACTAATCTTTTAAAATTAGCGCTTGTAGCTCTGGCGCAGGCATCATACCTACAGAGCGATTTATTTCTTTACCGTTTTTAAATACAACAACAGTAGGAATACTTCTTACCGCTAATTTGGCTGCAACTGATGGAAAATCATCAATATTAAGCTCACCCATAATAATATTTTCATCAGCGAGGTTATCGGCTACTTGCTCGTAAATAGGCGACATCATTTGGCATGGAGCACACCACTCAGCCCATAGTCTTACAACTAATTTGGCGTCTTTTTTGTTTAGCGATTCGAAGTTTTCATCATTTAATTTAATTACTTGGTTAGTCATTTTTGGCTCCTAGTTAAAAGTAAAAATCGACCCACAGTGACACACCTATATTTCGCCTAACAGGTTATTTATATATGCAAACTACGCATAATAAATATCAGAGCTATAAACGTGTTTTAAAAAGATGCTATTTAAAATAAGAGGAACAAACTCTTAAAAATATCAACTTAAAACACATTACCCAGAACACTTATGGATCGATTGATCCGAAATTTACACTCAAGAATCGCGAGTGCCAACAACTTATAGAACACTCATTCCACAAATAAGTAAAATTAACACTCAAAAAGCCGCACTCATAAATTAATTTGAAGCGACTTTGTTTTTATTTTTTAAATTAAAGCAATAGGTTATAAAGTAAAAAAACAACGCAGCTAGGAGCTGAAATTTAAAATAATTAATTTATGGTTTTTGAGAAAAGAGTAGGGAAGGTGAGCAATATACATTCTGAGGTTGTGAGTTTTTCTTAAATAATTTGAATAATAAATGCGATTTAAAAGCATAATAATGAACGCACATTGTATTTATTATGCTATTTGAAGGTTTAGAGGCCTACGACGGCGCTGCGCCTTTCCATTAAAGTTACATTGCGCCATACGCCATGCAGTTGGCCTAATTTTTCTCGGTTTCCAACTTGCCTAAAACCATTACGAGTATGTAGTGTAATGCTGCTTATGTTTTCAGGGAATATACTGGCTTGTAGCATCCATATACCGTTGCTTTCTGATTCATTAATGAGTGCACAAAGCAATGCGTGCCCCAAGCCTTTACCTTGGGCTTGGTTTGCAACATATACACTTACCTCGGCAACGCCCGAGTATACCTCACGGCTTGAAACAGCAGATAACCCAGCCCAGCCAAGCACCTTTTCATCCTCAACTGCAACAAGACGACAACAGTTGAACATAGAACTATTCCATTGTTCCCAATTTTTAGCTTCAGTTTGAAAGGTCGCGTTGCCGGTATCAATGCCTTGCTGATAAATATTTTGAACGGCTAAAAAATCGTTCTTTGCAAATGGCCTTATGATCACAGTATTTCCTTAAAACTATTATCATTCTTTAAAATTAGCGCTTACTTATAAATGAGTTAACGGCTAATTTTAATTACCGCTAACATATCGTCTTCGTCCTCATCGAGGCCAACTTCCTCAAACCCAAAACTTGAATAAAAATCTTTAGCTATTGGGTTTTGCGGGTTATAACAAATCTCGATTTGTTCAAGCTTAGGAGTTGCTTTAATCTCTTCAATTGCCATAGCCAGTGCTTTGCGCCCAATGCCTTTATTTTGATAATACCAACTCCATTAAGTATGTGTTCTAAATTTTACGCCGAAAAAACAATTCAGTTCTAGGCGTAAATTGATGTAAATGGTTGTTCCCTTTACGAAATTTAAAACAAAGAAATGGGTTGTTTTAGCAAGTAAAATAGAGCAGCTATTTATTGGAGTTGGTATAAGTTTGATCTACCATAAAGCGCCAAATAGAAACCTTTTTAGGGGTTTCTTGTACCCACATAAAAAAGCCAACTGGCAGAGCATTTAGGTAAATCGCTTTACAGGTATACCCGCTATTATAGTGCGCCTCAACTAACGACCACATATTACACGCTACGTATTCTTCTTGCGTTTTAGTAACCTCTAAATCGCATATGGCTTCATAGTTATCGGCGGTGATGTCTTCCAGTGACAGATTCATGTTTTTCCTTTAGAACAACTTTGTGCAATTAGTAAGCTATCAGTGTATGTACCTATAATCAATCAAATGAAGATATTGATTTTTATACACCCAATATTAGCCAAATTAATAATCTACAAGTCTATTTAACACAAAAAGGCCGCAGTAAATAAATACTGCGGCCTTTGTTTTTAGCTAAACTTTTTTAAATTAGCTACGTTTAGTAAGCGCCTGCGCTGTAAATAAGTTCGTAGCTGTGGCTGTAAATCTCAAGGATGTTACCAAACGGGTCTTCCATGTAGATCATGCGGTACGGCTTTTCGCCAGGGTAGTAGTAACGTGGCTCTGGCATACGTTTTTTACCACCTGCAGCAACAATACGCTCCGCTAAGCCTTCAACATCTGGGTCTTGTACACAAAAATGGAAGATACCGGTTTTCCAGTATTCAAAGTTGTCTTTAGGGTTTTCTTGGTCTTTAAATTCAAAAATTTCTACACCAATACGGTCGCCTGTTGAAAGGTGCGCTATTTTAAATTTTTCCCAATTTGGACCAAATACATCGGTGCACATTTCGCCAATGGGGCTGTTATCTTCAGTGATCACGGTAGGCTCCATTATGGTGTACCAGCCCATCACCTTAGTGTAAAACTCTACGGCTTTTTCAACATCAGGTACTGAAATACCAATGTGCGAAAAACTACGTGGATATGTATGACTCATAATGCTTCCTCTTTAACTGTGATTAGTTGATGGAGTTAGTTTACGAACCCGTGTTTATTAAGTAAAATTATCATTAATCATCATTTTGAGTACGTTTTGTAATGATAAACCCGACATGGTTAAACACGTTTTGTACGTTGGTTGAGGTAAATCATTTTACCCAAACCGCCGAACGCTTATTTATGACCCAATCTGGCGTAAGCCAGCATATTAAAAAGCTAGAGCAGCAAGTAAACTGCGCGCTACTAGAGCGCCACGGCAAACAATTTACCCTTACCGTGCATGGGCAAAATTTGTATCAGCAAGGCAGCTTGTTATTAAAAGAATGGCAATTTTTAGAACAACAATTAAAAGATGACTCGCCTTACAGTGGCCTAGTAAAAATACAATCGCCTGGTAGTTGTGGGCTACAATTTTATAGCCAATTATTAGCATTACAGGCTGAGCATACCGAGCTTAATATTGATTATCGCTTTGCACCTAATACCAGTGTAGAGCAAGCGGTAGCAAACCACAGTGCCGACATAGGCTTTTTAACCCAAGCCCCCACGCTTAGCGAAGTTACCAGCCACAAAATTGGTCAAGAAGCTTTATTATTAGTAACCCCCGCACATATTAAAAACCCAACATGGGAGGTTTTATGTGAGCTTGGCTTTATTGGCCACCCCGATGCAAAACACCACGCGCAGCTATTACTTAGCGAAAACTACAGCGAGTTTGAACATGTTGATCAAATTAAGCGCACGGGGTTTTCTAACCAAATAAGTTTAATACTCGAGCCGGTAAGTTTAGGGCTAGGTTTTACTGTTTTACCTGCCTATGCGGTGGGCGCATTTAATAAACCAGCGCTTATAAAAACGCACCATTTAGCTAATCCAATCAGCGAAAATATTTATGTGTGTCATCATCGTAACAGGCCAATGGCAAAGCGCATGCACACGGTAATTGAGGCAATAAAAGCGGGGAAATAGTTTTTAAAAAGGCAGTACAGCCAGCTTTAATTTACTGTACTGCCTTTTTGGGTTTTAGCGTGTTTAAACCTTAGACATATAGGCGCTTACATACGCCTTATTTTTAAATACCAACCATAAAGTAAGCGCTATAAGGCCAATACTTAGCTGAATAACACCTAAGTTTTTAATTAATGTTTCTGCATTAAGCGATACAAGCGCCATGCCTATTGCACCTGCAATCATAGAACAAAACTGAATAACGGCCACAGCAGAGCCCGTGTCCGTTGTTTGTTGCTCTAACATTAAATTAGTACCGGGCACGCGGGTAATAATAACGGTTAGGGTGGCTATTGCTGCTAATGCACCAAATACCCAAGGCGATAAACCACCTATAAAAATGGTACTTATACCGCATGCTGTTAGGGTTAAAAAACTCGCAGTAATTATTTTTTTTACCGATACACGTTTAGAAAGCCGCATATAAATTGTTGGCCCAAACGAGGCGCACACAGCATTCGCTGCAAAGGCGTAACTAAAGGTTTGTTCAGACAAACCAAACCCGTTGATATATACATAAGAGCCCGCCGCTAAAAACGACATTAACGCCATAGGCACAATAGTAAAAACAGCCAATAGCGATAAAAATGGCGGGTTTTTAACTACTACAGCTAATCGCCCCCACGACTGAAAAACAGAGCCGGCGTAGCGTGTATGTAAGGTTTCGCGGTAAAAAAAGGTAAATAACATAGCCACCGAGCCAAACACGGCTAAAGCAGCAAACATCATATGCCAATTAGCAATTTTTAATAGCAATGCGCCCAGCACAGGCGCCACCATAGGGGCAATAATAACCAGCGACATAATAGTGGCGATAATTTTTTCTCGCTCGCGGCCATCGTACAAATCTTTTACTATTGCCGTGGCTACAACCGTTACTGCACTTCCGCCAAAGGCTTGTAATAAACGCGCGCCTATAAGCATTTCTACAAAATTAGATAACGCACAAAGCACACTGCCTATTACGTATATTCCAAGGCCCATAAGCAAAATAGGTTTACGGCCAAATTTTTCACTTAATGGGCCCCAAAACAATAGTCCTATGGCGTAGGCTGCAAAGTATACGCTAAGTGTTAAGTTAACCATGGCTTGGTTAGTATTTAGTTTCTCTACCATAGTAGGTAAAGCAGGAAGATATAAATCGGTAGTTAAAGGGGGAAATGCACTAATAATAACTAAAAAAATTAACGTGCCAGTTTTGCCTAATACAGGCTGCTCTACTTTCAAACTAAACTCCAAAAAAACAAAATAACTGACTAATACACAATCTTGCTTATAAATAACGTGGTAAATGCAAAGCACGACTGCACTCATTACCTACTTAATAGACTCCTTTTGTATGCTCCACGTTATAAGTAGATTTTATATACTCTAAGCCCATGTGTATATTGCTCATTTTTTATGTTCGTTTTTTATAGCTGGCTATTACTTTACCAGTAATAGCCAGAGAGTTTAATTTATGCTGTACGCTTAGGCTTTTGCTTAATAGCGAGTATGGTTTGCTTAGCTTGCAAATACACTTTGTGCACTGCAAAGGTTAATAAGCTCATAAGTACCATTAAGCACAACGTTGGCCAAAACGACTGTGTATGATAACCAAACACGCCCATAAGCCAGCAAATTAGCACCCATTGAATAATGTAAAGGGCCGTTACATGTTTGCTCGCATATAAAAGAGCGCGGGTAATAGGGCCATTAAATTTATTGGCAATGGCATATTCTATTAAGGCTAATGCACATAAATTTAAACCAACTAAATAAATAATACCGCCGCCATTTAAGTGAAAAAAGTTACCAAACTGGCCTTTAAAATCAATAAATAACCACACGGAACCAATCACTAATAATGCGACCCCTAACTTTGCACACACATTAAATAAATACGCTGCATTATGTTGGCTATTTATATATACACGCCCAAGCACATACCCCGTTAATATAGCGCTTATCCACGGAAATACCGGAAAATAAACTTGGTAGTTATTAGCAAAAAACAAATCACTAATGTAAGGCGAAAGCGCAAACTGCTGCCCCCTAACAAACTGGCTTACAAGTGCAATAGCCACGGCTAAACATGCAATCCATGTGGTTTTCCAGCGGGCAATATTAAGCGCGCCAAACAGCACTAAGCTCACCCCAGCAAGTTGTAAAATATCACCGGTTAACACCATAAATTGTAACTGCCCAGCACTGAGCGGGCTTTGCCAGCCATAGGCATTTATAAATGCCTCGGGCATGGTATTAAATACCTCAATGGGTAGCCAAAATTTTGCCGCATTCATTAAATAGGCAAGTAGTAAAAGCTGTATACCACGCTTAATTAATAACATGGGGGTTTGCCTGCGCGAAAGCGCCATAGACAGCCCCATTGCCACTAAAAACGAGGCGGTGCCTTTGCCAAGTATATGGATAACAGCCCCAAATAGGCTCTCACTTTGAAGCGTTGTGCTCGAGTACATCCATAGGGTGTGTACCAAAATCATAATAAAAACGCTCGCACCTCGGGCAAGGTCTATCGTTTTAAGACGTGTGTTCATTGGTTTTAATATCCTTTTTAGGGCAGGTTTGGCATTTGTTATAACCAGCTAAATAATAACGACAGCACGTTAAGCGACCGGCCGTTAATTTAAATGGGGTGTTTAAATTAAAGTGGTTGCTGATTAAATTGTGTAGCTGCTGATGGCAATGTGTAGTGTGATCAGCGCTTGCTAAATTTAAGCTATGGGCGCGCTCAAATGCGCTGTTAAGGGCGTCGATTAATAAGCGCCCTTGCTCTTTTTTTCCCAGCGCATAATCGGTATTTATCCACTTACCTACACAGCTAAAAAACTCAATAAGTGCAGTGTTTTGCTCGGCTTTACTTAATATAGGCGCACCGCTGAGGTTAAACCCTCGGCTATAAGCGCCATTAATTTTAAGCTGTAATTGCATGGGGTTATGTGCATTTTGTTTAGAAGTATGCCAATAACAATAGGCATAAATAGTTTGCCAACAAAGCTGCAAATACAAATGGCGGCTAATAAATTGCGTAGGCGCATGTGGGTAATGCGCCTTGCAATGAATCGCTAATTTGCGCACTAAATCTAAGCTTGGGTGAGCCGCAGTAGCTGGCTCATTTGGGCAAAATAAAAAGTGCGCAAGGGTTACAGGCTTAGCCATACAGCTTTGCCGATACCGGGTTATTTAAACTTCCGGCAAACTGTAAACTGCCTGCTGGGTCGGTTAAATCAACCATTTGTTTATTATTGCCAAGCTGCAAGCGGTTTAAGCAAGAGTGTGCAAATTCATCACTAAAAAAGTCATACTCTTTAAAACGCGCATTTAAGGCAGGGTTAGCCTGTTGATACGCTTTAACACTTTGCGCAACGCCGTGCCAAAAGTCGTGCTCGGTAATGCGCTCTTCTCTTACTAAAATAGCCACTAGGTATCTAAAAAAGCAGTCAAATACATCGGTAAATATGCTCAGTAATTCAAGCTCTTTTGGCATAGCAATATGAATACGCGACACTTCCTCAGGTAAAGGCTCAGTGCTATTAAGCAGCGCCACTTCTTCGCCTATGTCTTTCATGTAAGCGCCAACAGGCACTGAATTTTTAAGCTTTAAAATAAGGTTTTCGCCGTGGGGCATAAACACTAATTTATGGGCATAAAAACTATGCACTAACGGGATAAGATAGGCGTTAAAATAGCGTTGCAGCCAAGCATGTGTGCTTAAACCACTTTGATCTATTAATGCGCCTGCCATACTTTTACCGTTGTTATCTAGGTGCAGTAGTGCGGCCATGGTGGTGAGCTGCTCATTATTTTGTAAGTTATGGTTTGGGTTTTCGCGCCATAAACAGGCAAACATTTTACGATACGGTGTATCGCCCAACGCGCTTTGCTCAAAGGTATGATGCGCATACCCTAGGGTGGCGTACTCTCTAAGTGCTGTAAAATTGCACGCGCTAAGCGTGGGGTCGTAGTTTACTTTATTAAATACCCAATCATTTATAGCCGGGGTTACCGCCATATAAGCGCGCGAAAGCCCGCGCATAAAACCCATATTTAAAATAGACAGCGCCACTTTTAAATACGGCTTATGCGGGTGCGAGCAGTTATATAAGGTGCGAATAGATTGCTGCGCTTGATATAAATCGTCACCTTCACCTAAGTAAACTAAACGGTTATTGGCAAACTCGTTGGCAAACACCACACTTAATTTATGTTGGTATTGCCACGGGTGGGCAGGCATAAATAGGTAGTCGTCGGGGTTTAGGTTTTGCGTTTTTAGCGCTTTGTTAAACGCATTACGGGTGGTTAAATCAAGCTCGCCACTAATATGGCTTGGGTAATCACTAAAGTATTCACTATAAGCAAAATCACATACTGTTTTGTGCGCCGCTAACCACAATACTTTAAACGGTTTACCCACCTCTGGCGCATAGCGTAAAAAGTCGCTTTTGCTAAAACCAATTCGGCCATTATTAGCCACAAACGCAGGGTGGCCTTCGCTCATTGCAGCCTCTATTTGTTGCAGCCCTAATTGCGCAAGTTCGGCTGCGCTAAGGGTGTTGTTTTCGCGTTTATAACAGGCACTGGCAAGTGTGGCGTTAAGCTCTTCAAGGTAGGTGGCTAAACGCTCGCCAGTTAAACCCAGCGCAGGGCCTTGCACGCTAAAAAAGTGCAGTACATCAAGCTCTGCTTGCTCATTATTAAGGTTATAAAAGCATAAGCTTGGCTCGTCTATATCTATGTGGTTAAGCGCCATAGCACGGCCATTAAATATAAAATAACCCCCTTCAATATTTACTTTAAAACCTTGTGGGGTTTGCTCTGCAACCAATAAGCGCTCGTGTACCAGTTCGCTAATGGCTTTACTTTGTAAGTGCCTGTTAGCCCACTGCCAGTGGTCAAACTTTACATAGTCGGTGTTTATTGGCATTTGCGCTTTGTGATGTAAATTAACGTGCGTTTCAAATGCAGCTTTATTACAAAACCCAAGGTAGGCGTTTTTATCACCAAGGGTTATTTGCTTAGTATGCACAAAGCCTAAACGCTTATTTAAGGTATGAATTTTACTATTGGCAATATCGGGCTCTACTACTACGCGTGCATCGGCATTATGAGTAAAAATACTGTGCAATACGCACTGCATTATTTCAAAACTAAAATGGCGTTTAGGCTGTGTATTTGGGGCAAGTAAAATATGCATGCCGGTATCGTTTGGCAGTACCTCATAGGCAGCTGCGAGTAGTTTGTCGTGCTTTGGGCTGTAAAGCTCAACTAAGGCAAGCAGCTCATTATTTTGCTCAATAACATAGGCATGATGGTGCGGGTTGTTAATTATATCTTGGTAGGCGCTGCACATTTGCTTGGGGGTGTGTTTACTCATACCCCAAAAATGGGCGTAAGGTAGTGTAAGCCACTGGCAAATTATGGGCATATCGCTTTGCTGTAGTAACCGCATAGTCACATTACCTGTGTGTTGTAACGTGGTTACAAAAGATGAAAAATACATAAAAACTCCTAAATCTTTTTAATTATTAAGTGGCTGTGTGTGCAGCTTGGCCAACAAATTTAACGCGCCATAGCAAAATAGCGCCAAGGCTTGCAAAGCCAATGGCAGCAAAGTAAAAAGGCACGGTGGTATTAAAATATTCCACGCTCATACCCACTAATAACGACGCTAAAATAACGCCAATATTTTGCGCAATATGCACTTTGGCAAAATCACTGCCGTAGTGAGCAGGCTCGCTTTTAGCAAATAACATCACTTCTAATAAAACCATGACCTGAAACAATGCTATACCGTATAAAACGCGAGAGCTGACAACTAACCACACCGACTCTTGCGCCTGTAAATAAAGCCCAATAGCACCAAAAATAAGTGCACACAATAGCGTGCTAGTGCGGCTAAGCGTAGGAAGAGGTAAGTGCTGCCGAAAGTGGTTAAACAACAGCATAAGTAGGGCTGCAAAAGCAGGAATGGCGTACACAAGCGCACTTTGGAATGCACTGCTTTGTGCGCTCATTCCTTGCCAATGGGTCGTAAAAAACGGCCTAATTAAAAACGCGCTAAAATAAACCACCACGCTTATAAAGCAAAATTGCCAAATAAAGTACGGCGTGCGAGTGCGCGGTTTTTCGCTTTCAATCGCGTGCTGATAAATACCTAACTTTAAGCTCACCATTAAATAGGCGCACAACAGCACTTGTATAACATCGCCCGCAGCACTTAATAACAATGCATAACGCGGTGCATTTATACTAAAAAAGTACCCGCCCACTAACGCGCCGCCAATAGCACCAAAGTGCATAAGTACCGAAAATAAGCCAATAATAGAAAGGTGCTTACTTTGCTGCTCTAAACGCAGTGCAAACGGGTAAATAAGCAGGTAACTGGCTTTAAGCACCAACATAAGCTGATAATAAAACCAAAACTCCCACACGTTAGTTGCAAAATAACAAAGCAAACCAAAGCAGGCGGCAATCACTTGCGTTACAAGCCAAAGAGCCAGCTCGTGGTATTTTTTGGCAACCTTTGCCCACAGGGGCAGCGCGAGCATAACGGTAATACAACAGTTAGCTACAAACACGCCAATAAGTGTGGGATTACTTACAGAAAATTCGCTGGCAAAAAATTGCGGATAAAACGGCAGTAATAAGGTGTCGCACACTACCGAAATAACCGTAAGCAAAATAAGCGCTAAACGTAAACTCATGCGGCGTTACTCTTTTGCTGTGGATGGGTTTCTACATCGCTTAAATCAAAACACTGAAAAGCAATTTTTTGCTCAACCTGATACGGCGCATAACCGAGTATTTCGCGCAAAATTATACTGTTGCGATAACACGCCATGCCTAAATCGGGGGTTACAAAACCATGGGTATGCTGCTCTGCATTTTGTACAAATATACGTTTTTGTTCACTATCTACCGCATACTCGCGGCTAACTAAGTAGCGGCCTTGCTCATCTTCTGGGAGTTGCTGTGCAATGGGGTTTAAAAAAGCAGGGCGCTTGTATTTAAAGCCCGTGGCACAAATTAAGTAATCGGTTTTTATTTCAAAGGCTTCATTTAGCTCTTGATGATAAAACTCAGTGACTAAGCGACCAGCACTTTTACGTGTATTGGTAAGCTTGCTGTTAGTTTTAAATGTGGTAGATATGGGCCCATCTAGGCTTTGCGCGTAAAGGGTGTCAAAAATGTCATTAATTAAATCGCCATTAATGCCTTTAAATAAGTTTTTTTGATTTTGATTAAGCCAATCTCGTTGCTCAGTTTTTAAATTATAAAAGTAATCAACATACTCAGGTGAGGTCATCTCAAGGGTGAGTTTAGTGTATTCCAGCGGAAAATAACGCGGCGAACGCGCAATCCAATCTAGTTGCAAACCTTGTGGCACACCTTGTTGTAATAAGGTGTGATAAATTTCAGCCGCACTTTGCCCAGCTCCTACAACCGTAACGCGTTTAGCCGCTTTTAGCTCATCAAGGCGGTGGCAAAAATCGCTACTGTGCAGTACGTTATTAGAATTACTTTGCACTGCGCAATCAGGAATATATGGGGCAGGGCCGGTGCCAAGCACTAAGTGGCGCGTAACATAGTGTTGCTCCCCATTTGGGGTTTTACAGGTAACGGTATAGCACTCACTTTGCTGGCAAAATTCAACCTTTGTTACACTTTGCTCAAAGCTTACGTTACTAAGCTGCGAGCACACCCACTGGCAATAGAGATTGTATTCTTTACGCAGTAAAAAAAAGCTCTCGCGAATATAAAATGGGTATAAGCGATTATTAAGCTTGGCATAATTTAAAAAACTGTACTTGCTAGTAGGGTCTGCAAGGGTCACCAAGTCAGACATAAACGGCGTTTGCAAGGTAACACCTTCTAGCATCATTCCGGGGTGCCAATCAAATTGGCTACGCTGCTCTAAAAATAAGCTTTTCACGCCCTCCAGTGGCTCACTTAAACACGCTAACGATAAATTAAATGGGCCAAGGCCAATGGCTATAAAGTCATAAGGCTGGTTACTCATTATTTTTGCTCCTTATACGTTTGCCACGCAATAGCACTAATTTGTTCAAGCACGGCGCGCACATCGCTCAATTGGCACTGGGCATTAAGTAACGTAAATTTAAGGTAATGACGGCCGTTAATTTTGGTGCGCGCAATCATGGCTTCACCAGTATTTAAGAATGTTTGGCGTACGTGCAGGTTTAGGGTGTCGAGTAAATCGGGGTTATGTTTTAGCTCCTCTGGTGCAAAGCGAAACACCAATGCGCTAAGCTCTGGGTAATTTATAACTTCAAAATCAGGGTGGTCGTTAAGTACAATATGGGTTTGACGAGCAAGGCCAATTACTTTATCAAACGCTCTCCCTAGTGGCGCTTCGCCCATGGTGCGAAGTGTTAACCACAGTTTTAAGGCATCAAAACGGCGTGTGGTTTGTAAGCTTTTATCAACTAAATTTGGCGTGCCATTGCCAGCCTCAGCAAGCGGGTTTAGATAGTCGGCGTAAAGGGTAATATGGCTAAAGTGGCGTTTGTCACTTAATAAAAAAGCACTGCAGCTAACCGGTTGCATAAACGATTTATGGTAATCAATGGTAATTGAATCTACTTGTTCTATGCCGTTTAGGGCACTTCGGTGATGCTCGCTTACCAATAAACCACCGCCGTATGCGCCGTCAACATGGCACCAAAGCTGCTCTTTTTTAGCAAGTTTTGCTATGTCTTCAACAGGGTCAATTGAGCCAAAATCGGTTGTACCTGCGGTAATTACCACAGCGATAGGTAAATCGCCCTTGGCTTTAGAATCCGCAATTGCGTGGTTAAGTGCGTCCATATCCATTTGCATTTTATTGTTTGTAGCCACGGGCACTACCGCGTTATAACCAAGGCCCAGTAATGCCGCTGCCTTTTGAATACTAAAATGCGCAACCTCAGAGCAATAAATACGAAAACGAGAGGCTACTTCAGGCAAGCCTTGCAGTTTTACTGCATGATTAGGTGCATAGCGGCTCACTGCGACTTCGCGAGCAACAAGCATAGCCATTAAGTTCGATTGCGTACCACCACTGGTAAAAACTCCATCGGCAGTGCTAGGTAATTTTGCTTTTTCACAGCTCCAATCAATTAATTTTTGTTCAATAAGGGTCGCGCCAGCGCTTTGATCCCAGGTGTCTACCGACGTGTTGATTGCGCCAATGATGTGCTCTGCTACAACCGCAGGGTACGTAACGGGGCAATTTAAATGCGCCATATAACGCGGATGATGAAAATACACAGCGTGATCTAAATACACACTTTTAAGCTCGTTTAATACGGCAGGAAAATCAGCAAGAGGTTTGGCTAAATCTACATCATTTACAGTCGCGGCAAGCGTATTAACAGACACGCCAGAAAACGGCTTTTGCGCTTTAGCCATAGCTTGTTGTACAGCCGAAAGCCCCTGCAACGACGCTATTTGGTAGTTAATAAACTGATCGAGATTAAATTGAGGAGGTAACCCGTTTTGCTCAAATATTGCTTTATTTTCGACAGGGCTGAGCTGCGCCGATTGTAATTGTGACATATTCGCTCCTTGGTTGTACTTGCATTGAGATTGAGGATCTTAATAGTAACAATTTGCATTTACAATAATGATTAAGGGTTAGATATAGGTTTATTTTCGCAATTAGGAGTGACTGATTAGTTATAAGGAATTACTTTTAAAACTAACAAAGTGTATAAAATGAGCTATGAGAAGGTGCCAAAATGCGCGCTAAATAATGACAGTTTGTAAAATAGTGCGCTAGTTAAAATATAAGAGTTGAGAAATGAGAAAGGGTAGCTAAAAGCGAACGTATTATAAGTGGACAGCACCACTATAAGAAGTAAACCCCCTTTACAGCTCGGTTAAACTTTAAGTGCTAAAGAGGGATATAAAAGAAAAAATGCAGCTTAATTGATATCTTCAAGCTTATTTTTTAAATCCACTAGATCGGTGGCTACGGTGCTTGGCTGAATTTCCCACGGATCAAAAATAGAATCCTCAGAGCGTTTTATCCATGCTCCGCGCATACCATGCGAAATAGCGCCGGTAATATCAAACGGGTTACTCGAAATAAGCCACGTGTTTGCGCCCGTTGAATTTGTTTCGCGTAAGAAATGGCTGTAAACACCTGGGTTTGGCTTAAATGTTTTCATATCGTCGGCACTTACAACGCCCTCAAAATAGGTGTTTATGCCGGCGGTTTCGAGCAATTTATTTACGGCATCCGCAGCGCCATTAGAAAATGCAAACAATCGGTAGTTTTGTGCTTTAAGTTGCTCAAGGCCTTTTTTAACATCGTCAAAGGCGGGTAAAATTTTATACTGCTCAAGCAATTGCTGCCTCTGTTCGTCACTAAGCTGCGTTTTGTGCGCTAAACACGCGTAATCGAGAGCATGTTTGGTACATAATGAAAACGGAATATAGTTTTGCATTAACCCACGCCTAAACGAATACTCTAATTGTTTTTCACGCCATGTATTTGAAAAGCTTTGCGCGTTATCGCCTATCATATCTTCAAGTAAAGACAGCACGCCGTGAGTGTTTATAAGCGTACCGTATACGTCAAATGCGAGTGTGGTTGCCATGTTTGCTCCCAGTAATTTTAAGATACTTGTAGGTTAGTCGTTTTGAGCTTAACTTACTTTGAACGGTTGCTCAAATTAATAAAGCTTATAATATCTGCTCGAACCAATGATTTTTACGTATTTTTATTTTAAATAATGGATAAATAACAAAAGCTAAATAGGGCTCTTTCTCTTTGCTAATTTGAGTACGTAAAACAAGCCCAGCACAAAGACTTTTTAACCACGTCAGCAAATATTTGTTTATAGTTCCTTTTTATAATACCTACTTATTTGATGGACCATTAACTAAACTAGCTTATGGTTAAACATCTTATCCCCTTCAATGTTTGTCATCGTTATTAGTAAGGTAACGGCACAATCAACTAGTACAATTATTAAGCTATCTATACACCTCGACATTAGTAATTAAGAATTAACTACTTTGTTTTATCCTTGTGGTTAACAAAATAAAAACAAAACAGCAAACGCTATTATTAAATTAACTCGCATAATGGGGAAACACGCTTGTGTTTCATCTTTAATGCGTATTAATATGAAGTCAATAAGGATATTGGAGTTAAATTGTTGTTTTCAAAAGTTATAAGTAAGACTAAAGAATTAGTTAAACAAATAGTAGAGCCTGATGCTTTTAAAACTGCATGTGTAATTTCAGTTGTTCTCGTTATGGGTAATACCGCATACCATGTCTCTAGTGTAAATTCCACAATAAAAGAGAATGCCTTGGCGTTCTTAAATCAAAGTAATGATCTCTATTTAAAGCAACGGGAAGAAACAAAACGTGTTTTATTACCCATACTAAAAAGTGAATGTTCGTCCCTCAAAAAAGCGATGAGAGAAACTGTTTATCACATAAATTCAATAGACGCTATAGGGCTATTTAATGGGGATGGTGTTGTTTATTGTGAAAGTATACGAGGTAAAAATAACCTTAACTTTTACAAGTTATTAAACGTTAGCAAGCTACCAGAAGAAGGGTTATCTCTGGGTACTCCAACTTATATTAATATTCGAAGTATATTTAACTATTTCAATATAAATAAAGATACGTACATTGGTATTGTTAGCCCTAAGCATCATTTACTAGATATTTTTTCAAAAACGCTGGAAAATCAACACCTCAAATATCAGCTATTGCTCAACGAGGCTCTATTAGCAAAAAACACTGATCAGATAGATGGAATAACCCTTCAAGCTAAGGATTTTCCTTTAATTATCAAGTATGAAAAGCAGAGTCAGATTTATCTTGATTATATATTTCATAATTTAGTTTTACTTTTAGTATTAATAGTAATCACCTTTATAGTAACGCCGTTTGCATTAAAATATCTGAAAGTAAGGGTGCTACAAAGAGATTTAAAATATGCAATTGAAAACGAAACGATTGATGTCTATTTTCAAGCTATTGTAAATTCAAAAACGAACAGCCCTATAGGATGTGAAGCGTTATCTCGATGGAAACATAGTAAACTTGGCTATATCTCGCCAGCGGTCTTTATACCAATCGCCGAACAGTTTCAATTAATAGATGATTTAACCACGCTGGTACTAAAGAAATGTATTCAAATGATTGAATCTAACCCCGTTTTTTTTGCGAACAGGTACGTTAGTATGAACATTAGTCGCTGTTCTATTTTAGTCCCTGAGTTTATCACTCAACTCGAACATATTTTGGAACTGCATCCACGAACAGCTAAACATTTAGTACTAGAGATTACAGAAGAACATAAATTTAATTTAGAGCAAGTGGCCGAGCTCAAAAAAAACTTAAAGCGTATAGAGCTGTTTGGCCCTAGCTTTTCTGTGGATGACTTTGGAACAGGCTACGCAGGGTTAGACTTTTTGCGAAACCATAAATTTAAAGCGATAAAGATAGATCGTGCATTTATCCATAATATTGAGGAAAATACGGACGCTATATCACTATTAGAGTCTATATACGACATGGCTGCACACCTCGATTTAAAAGTAATTGTTGAGGGAGTTGAGAATAAGGAGCAGTTAGATATAGTACAAAGCATTGGCTTTAAGTATATTCAAGGCTTTTATTATCACAAACCCAGTCAATTAGAAGCTTTTAAAGCACATTACATGCTCGGAGATCGCTAAATAGAAAGCGTAAACCCCCATTACACTTTGATTAAAAAAACCAAAGGCGCTTGCACCGTGCTGATTAAAATTAATAAAACTTATAGGTATCAAGCGCTAAAATATCCATTTCAAACAAAGCAGCAAAGAGTAGTAAAAAATGCTCTTGGGTGGGTGGTTAAATAACACATAGGGGCTTGAGAAAAAATACTGATAAGCGAATGCGGATATTAGGTTTTTAAATAAATCCATAGTTTATTAAGAATTCAAATACACAGAAGAAAATACATTAGACTATACAATGAGAGTGTAAGCCAAGGTAAAGCTAGAAAAACACTACGTAAAATTTCTAGCAGTATAAGCATTAACACGGCGAGCGGTTCTAAAAATGGTACGTGCTATTTATATAAACTGTGTTTGATTTAATGGAAACACTGGAATCGAAGACAAGAATAAGTATTGTTATACCACAACATGATAAAACAATAGTAAAAAAGAAAATAAGTAACTTAATTTCTAAATATTACACAAAGCCATAAAAAATAAATAATTAAACGTTTATGTAGTCGTACTAAAATAGTAGCGTCTCGTTGATTGATTATTAATTTATTGGTTTGAAAATTTTTACTACCTGAATGTATGGGGGAATATATTTATAGACATGAATATATAGGCGCACTAAGTTAAAGCGCCCAATTAATAACCTAACTTATAAATTGAACACCAAATTTAGCATGGATGAAAGAAGAAAGCTTAACTCAGCCCTGTAACCTAAACTTAAAAAACCAAGCTATTGAGCCTGAACAAATTTGTGTAAATAAAAGAGCGCACCCCCAGGTCGAAAATTCATTAAATGACGCTAATATACAGACCCCCACAAGAAGAAAAGGTCGATTTTCTAGGTTATCCTCAAAGTCCGCCGGTATAAGGGCTCATACCAAAAAAGACTTTGGCTTAAATTTAACTTCAAGTAACTGGGGTTTTGTGGCACCCAACACACAATATGAAATGCTTCGTGCGGTTTCAACAAATCAGATTGAACAGGTGAAGCCTTTACTCGAGCACGGAGCTGCTTTACGAGATATGCCTGTCTATTCACTCGACTTTAGTAAATGCATGATGAGCCAAGGTAGTGCATTTATCAGGGGGGAAGTGTGTTTTCAACATGGCAGCTACACGAGGACTCTACCAAACTGGTATCTAGGAAGCGCTATTTATTTACTAGAAAACGTGGCTCCTGCCCTAAATGATGAATCTCTAATAATTGATTTTTTTAGAGGTTTATGTGCAATCAACAATGGAAGAATAGGCACAAATGCTATAAACGATTGCTTTATAATTAAAGAGAAGCTTTCTCTAGTACTCCTATGTACTCCTGAGGAGCTAACTATACTCACACGTATTTATAATAAGCTACGACTTGGCTTTAATCTTATATCTGTCGTAAAAATGAAAATATAGGCAAAAGCAGTTCTATTCCGTGAGCAAGTCATTACTAAAGCACTTAAAATTCCAGCCTTTTTGTTGTCTTTATTATATTGCTCTTCATGCACGCTAAGTGCAGATAGTAAAAACTAAAAGTGCCTAACGAGGAGGGCTAATTATGTCACCTACTTTACCTCCTCCATCGTTTAGAGCACACTACATGATTTGAAAAGCTGATTTCTTACAATGTTGGCTTAGGTATAAGTATCATCCTTCTTTGATACCTTTGATTTTGGCTTGGTAACTTAGCTCAGGGGCTCATGAAAGTCGTACCTTTGGTATATTGAAACCTCATAAGCAGACGATTGCATATGGCCCTTAGTTTGTGAAAGTTACCCCAATGTGGATCTTCTGCTTTATCCAGAAAAATTATGGCATAAGTCGCCCTTTCTGTTGTTTGCCATGGCACGTTAAAGTCAGCCTAAAACGGATAAACAAAATATGTTTTTGAACAAAAGATACTGAACTAGCAAAGGTATGTATTCAAAGCCAGAAAGATAAGCTCAGTAATTTTTGACAATCAGCATAATAGTCCTCAAAAATGAGCCATGCATTGCTCTAATAGATTACCACCGTGCATTTACCATGCTTGTAGGGTGCTTTAATATAAGAATTAAATCAATTTCTTGTTGAGCGGCTATGCCTTTACTACTTGTATTTTTAAAGGTTGTTTATTTATCCCTATTGGTGCTGCTGAACACAGTCAAATAAAGGTCAATATAATTGTGATGAAGTTGAATGGAAGAAAAATTTTTCGACAATGGTTTCAATCATTAGAATGGCCTTATAGCTTTAAGTGCCAACTAATAAAAATTAGTAGTGACAGCGATATTTATTCATTAATAGGGTTTCATCCTTTCATTAAAGTGGTCGCCTATGATGAAGGAATCGAGTTAAGGCTTGTATTTAAAAATATAGTACCGAATACTGCATATTATGTTGAGCCATCATTTATTGGCGATCTTGCTCCAGCGCATTCTAAACATGGCTTCTACAACGAGTGGGATACAGGAGAACACATAAAATTTTATTCATCTTGTGATGATTTGATTATTTACGAAAACATAAAACCTATTTTAGATTATATAAATGACTGCGTTCGAAATGACGGAGGTGCTATATATTTAATTGCCTCTGGCTGTGGAACTGGGCATGGCGCACTAACAACTAGAAACAAAGCCAACTTAAGGTGTAAGCATGCTTTAGCATCTAATAATGAACTAAATGATGTTATATTTTTTGCTAAAGCAAAGTCGAGCAATTATTTAAAGTTTAATTGGAGCTGGTGCTAATAAATGCCTAGGAAAATCTAAATGTAAAGACCTTGTATTATGAGTTTGGTCATTAATTCCTATGCTTGTTTAATAACATTTATCAGTCTGCCAGCAAGAATTTAAAGCTACAGATATGCAGCCCTATCTCATCAAATATCTATTCGAATACCTCTAACATACCAAAAATTCTTATACCAAGGAGCTCAAAAAGTATATTGTTTATTAATTATAGTTTAGCCCAACACCTCTTTGTAAACCCCCATTACACTTTGATTAAAAAAACACAAGGCGCTTGCAGCGTGCTGATCAAAATTAATAAAACTTATAGGTATCAAGCGCTAAAATATCCATTTCAACCGCCTGCGCCCATAGCAGCAAAGAGTGGTAAAAAATGCTCTTGGGTAGGGTGGTTAAATAACACGTGGGGTGCATCGGCTAAGTAATTTAAAAGTGCGGGTGTGTCTTGCGCTAAAAGCTTATATTCAACCCATTGGGTAAACGCTTTTACCATTTGTACACGGTTAGGTGTAGCAGGGGTTTTAAACACTTCTCGTAGGTTGTGGCTAATGCCGCCAGAGCCAATAATTAATATATTATCATCGCGAAGTGGGGCAAGTAACTGCCCATATTCATACATGGCTTTTGCGCCTAGTTGAGTATTTATAGATACTTGTACAATAGGAATATTTGCCTGCGGGTACATTAAGCGCAGTGGTATCCATACTCCATGATCCCAGCCTTGGCGTTCATCAAGTATTGCTGTAATGCCTTTATTTTTAAATAGCGTTGCAATATTACCCGCAAGCTCATGATGACCTGGCGCAGGGTATTTAATGTTATACATATGCGCAGGAAAATTATAAAAGTCGTGAATGGTTTCAGGCGCTTGCCCTGCGGTTATTACAATATTATGGGCCGCTTCATCATGGGCGATATCAAAGTGCGCCGAAAATATAACAATAGCGCGTGGCGTGTTGAGTGACTTGCCAAGCGCTTTTAAAAAGTCAGACGTTGGCGATTGCTGTACGGCCATAATAGGTGAACCGTGAGAGATAAATAGTGCAGGTTGAGCCATGGTAATACCTAAGGATTTTATTAATATATCCTTATTTTATTGGCTTTTATTTTGTTAATAAATAAAGCGCCCATTGAGATATTATAAATACAGTATTGTTAAACTGATTTTTATTTGCCCCCACGTTAAAAAGCCAATGCGTAAACATCGGCTTTTAAATTAACACTAAATAAGCGATAAAGGCGTATTAGTAGTTAATTGCGCCACCATCAACGTTAATACATTGTCCGGTCATAAAATCGCTGTCTTCACTGGCTAAAAAGTAAATAGGGCCAAGTAAGTCTTCAGGCTCCATTGCACGTTTAATTACTCGTGAGCCTAGTGTGCTATTTTTAGCTTTATCAAACTGTGCGTTATTTTTAACGCCTTCGCTTTCGGTTAAGCCAACTAATAGGCAGTTAACTAAAATATTATCGTTAGCAAGCTCAGTGGCCAACGCACGTGTTTGCCCAACAACCGCGCCTTTAGATGCCACATAATGGCAAAACATAGGTGCACCGCGTAAAAATGTACCCGATGCAATGTTAATGATTTTACCACGACCTAATTTACGCATGCTAGGCAACACTGCTTTGGTACACTGAAAAGGCCCGCGTGCATTTACGCGCATAACTAAATCCCACTCGTCTTCAGATATTTCCCAAAATGGTTTAAGCTCAAGCGCAGCAAATATAGCAGCATTGTTAACTAATATTTCAACCGGGCCAAATTCAGCTTCGGTTTGTTTTACCATGGCATCTAACGATTCACTATTCGTTACATCTACTTTGCAGCCTATTGCTTGGCCGCCAGCGGCAATAATTTCAGATACAGCTGCGCTTGGGTCGGCTAAATCAGCAAGCACAACTTTAGCGCCTTGTTGAGCTAAACCTTTTGCATAAGCAGCGCCAATACCTTGTGCTGCACCAGTAACGATGGCTACTTTGTTGTTTAATCTTTTCATGGCTTTATCTCTTAGTCATTAATAAAAATATAAGCGTGCTTATTCACGTACAGCGATACTGCATTATTAATAAACCCGACTTGGCGTTAGAATGGATAAAAAGAAGCGTGATTGCTGCAGTAGCACGTATTAACTCCATTTTGTTGTAAATAAATAGTTATTTACGCAAAAAAATGTGTTTATAACGCTATAAAAACTCACTAACTGTGCAAAAATGCGATGTGTGGACTTTAACTGTTTTTATAAACATAATTAATACGATCTTTATTTAAAAATTATAAACAAGGCATTGCTAATAATGGATAAGCTAACCACCATGAAGACTTTTGTAAGTGTTGTACAAGAGGGGTCTTTTTCTAAAGCTGCCGATAAGCTCGACATATCGCCGCAACTTGTGAGCAAGTATGTGTCTGCGCTAGAAGAGGGGCTTGCTACCCGATTACTGCACCGCACCACGCGCAAAGTAAGCACTACCGAGGCGGGAGATCACTATTTTACCCGCTGCTTACAGGTGCTAGACGATATAGACGACATGGAAAATTCGCTCGATAACCTAAACGAAAATGTCTCTGGTGTGCTCAGTATTAGTGCCCCTATGTCGTTTGGGGTAAAGCACTTAGCACCGCTATTGGTTGAGTTTCAAAAGCGTTATCCAAATTTAAAATTAGATCTAAACCTTACCGACCAGTTTGTTGATATTGTTGAGCAAGGTATTGATATAGCGCTACGCATAGGGGTTTTAAAAAGCTCATCACTTATTGCTAAAAAAATAGCGCCTATTAGGTTAGCGGTGTTTGCCTCTCCTTCTTATTTAGCGCAGCACGGTACGCCTACTAGCTTAGAAGAGCTGCAATCGCATAACTATTTACGCTACGCACACACCGAGCCTACCAAAAAGCTACGTGGAGCGAACGAGCTTAAAAACGAGTTAAAGCTTGAAAGTAACCTAGTTGCTAACAATGGCGACCTGCTACTCAATGCCGCTATAGCAGGTGGCGGTATTGCCATGCAGCCAACATTTATAGCTGGTGAGGCGCTGGCACAGGGTAAAGTAGTGCGTATATTAAAAGACTACGAGCCTGAGCCAATAGGGCTTTATATGGTGTACGCAAACAGGCAGTTTTTACCCAGTAAAGTGCGCGCGTTTGTTGATTTTGCGAGCAATTATTACACCGATACACCTTATTGGGATTTAGGAGAGTGAGATGTCAATCACCAACCAATTAGCGTTATTTGTTGATGTAGTACAGCAAGGCTCATTTGCAAAAGCCGCGGCGCTGCACGATATGGACAACTCATCGCTTTCAAAGCAAATTAAAAAGCTAGAAAGCAGTTTAGGTATTCAATTACTTAATCGTTCTACGCGCTCCTTTTCGCTTACCTCCGCAGGGGAGGAAATACTCCAGCAAGCGCATATTTTAATTGATACGCTCAGTGATATTCATAGCATTGCCGACTCCTACCAAGCAAAACCTAAAGGTATTTTGCGCATTACCTCGGGCATGTTTTTTGGGCAGCAGTATGTGCAGCCTGCCATTAATTTATTTATGCAAAAATACCCTGAGGTAAAAATAACCCTCATGCTTGATGATAAGCGCAACGATATTATTGCCGATCATTACGATTTAGCATTTAGAATTGGCAAATTGAATGACTCCAATCTAATGGCAAAAAAAATATCTGACATGCACTTTGCTTTGGTTGCCTCTAATGACTTTATTGCACGCCATGGTATGCCAAGCACACCCGAAGAACTTATCGCCTTACCTGCAGTGGTTTATGGCAATGGCGATGTAAGCCTAGATCAAATTAAATTAAGCACCCAACCTCATGGTGATGAATACAAAACTCATAAAATGAAAGGCAACTATAAGGTAAGCGATGTACGCGCCATGCTTGATGCCACAAAAGCGGGTTTAGGGTATGTGATGCTAGATTTATTTAACCTAGAAAAACCCATAGACGAAATGGGGCTAGTGCCGCTATTAACTAATTATAAGCTCAGCGCATCGGGCACCGGTATTTATGCGCTGTATCCGCACCGTAAACAAACGCCACTAGTGAGCGAATTTATAAAAACTGTACAAGAGTATATTGGCAGCCCTGCATTTTGGGTAAAACATATTCCTAATTACAACCAGTTATATAAATAATAGCCACAAAAAAGCCCCGTTAGGGGCTTGGGTATACTCAAAAAAACTATATTAGCTAAAGGCCTTAAAAGCCTTCTAACACCACTTTACCTTTAGCGATTTGCGATTCAAGGTGCTGATGCGCTTTGCGTAAATTGGCTGCATTAATTTTACCTAAGTGCTCACCTACCGTAGTTTTAATTTGCCCTTGGTCAATCATAGTGGCTACGTTGTTTAAAATAACGTGTTGCTCTTGCATGTCGTCGGTTTTAAATAACGAGCGAGTAAACATAAGCTCCCAATGTACCGACACGCTTTTGTTTTTAAATGGCACAATATTAAGTGTTTCAGGGTCATCAATAAGGGCAAATTGACCTTGTGGCTTCACTACTTTTTCAATTTCAGGTAAGTGCTGCTCTGTATTGTTTAAGCTAACAACGTAATCCACTTCGCTTAATTTTTTAGCTGCAAACTCTTCACTTAACGGGTTACGGTGATTAACAATAGTGTCGGCACCTAAATGTTCTAACCACGATATTGTTTCAGCACGAGAAGCACTAGCAATAATATTTAATTTAGTGCGCTGCTTTAATAGCTGCACCATTATTGAGCCCACCCCACCGGCGGCACCAATAACTAAAATGCTTTTAGAGTCATCGTTTTTAGCTACGTTTAAACGATCAAACAATAATTCCCACGCAGTAATGCTAGTAAGCGGCAATGCGGCGGCTTCCCCATACGAAAGCGAACTTGGCATATGGCCAACAATACGCTCATCAACTAACTGAAACTGCGCGTTACTACCTGAGCGCGTAATGTCGCCTGCGTACCATACTTTGTCGCCTGGCTTAAAAAGCGATACGTTTTCGCCAACCGATTTAACAACCCCAGTTGCATCCCAACCAATTACTTTATACTCGCCCTCAGCTGCTGGCATTGCTTGGCGAATTTTAAAATCAACCGGATTAACCGATACCGCTTTAACTTCTACTAAAATATCGTGGCCGTGTGCTGTTGGCATTTCAAGTTCAATGTCTTGTAATGATAATTCGTTTTCGATAGGTAAACTTTTTTGATATCCGATTGCTTTCATGGGAGTTGCCTCGTTAGCTAGTTAATACTCTGTGTTGATGACGCTATTTTGGCTTTATCAAGAGCATTAAAAAAGAGACAAAACACCCAATTATTATGGAAATAAAACTCCATAATAAAATAGGTAAATAATTAAAATTCAATTGCACATAGCTGTTATCGTTTTAAATTAATAATACCTTATTAACTGTAACGGGGGTTTACAGTTAGCTTATATTGAGCTCAGTTAACTTATTCCACACACTTTCGCCACCGGGGTGCAAAGCCGCATGATATCTATACGCATAGTAAGTTATTGGCACGCAGTGGTGCTCACTCCCTACAACTACCAAGGTATTATTTTTAAGCTCGTTTGATATAACGTAGTCGGGCAGCCAAGCAATACCATTACCTGCAACAGCGTGAACTTTTAAAAGCTCAGTCATGGATGAAACAAACACCTTTTTAAGCTTAGCGCCCGATATAATAGGCTCTAACTGCCGGCCCATGTAGGAGTCGAGGCTGTAGGCTAAATGCGGTATAGGCGCTGCGCTTTCTAGGTTATATAAGGCTTTGCCTTGCTTGTCACAGGCGCTAACAGGTAACAACTTAGCATTACCTATTTTTTGATGACTAAACGGCGGCAGTTTAAGGCGTTCGTTATCAAAGGCAATAAGTAAGTCGCATTCACCTTGCTCTAGCGCTTCGGTGGCTTTATCTACGTCTATAGCCTCTAAATTAAGTACAATGTCGCGTTCATCTTGTGTTTGAAAGTTAGCGAGTTGTAAGGTTAAAAAACTCGCTAAAGAATGTGCGGCCGCTACCTTTACAGAATAATTTTGCTGCACCGACAACTCCTCAAGCATGCTAACCGAGGTATTCATTTGGTTAACTAAATTACGCGCCGTTATATGAAATATTTTACCGCTTGGGGTAAGAGTAATAGGCAAGTTTTCTCGGTCGATTAGGGCTGCGCCAAGGGCGTCTTCAAGGGCTTTTATACGCCGACTAAATGCAGGTTGCGTAATATGCCTAAGCTTTGCCGCTTGCGAAAAGCTTTTTGTGTGCGAGAGCGTTAAAAAATCTTCTAACCATTTACTTTCAATATTCATAGCGACCACTTAGTTATGCAGTTTGTGCATGGGTGGTAAAATAATAGCATTATTCAAACTAAATAAAACACTATAAATTAAGCCTATAAACTCAATAACCGGAATGCAATCATGCTTAGAACTCTTGGCGTATTAGGTGGAATGGGGCCTTTGGCTACCGCCTCATTTATGAATCAGGTAATTGCGCTATCGCCCGCTAAAAATGATCAAGAGCATATACCTATGTTTATAAGGAATATCCCGCAAATTCCTGACAGAACAAAATTTTTAATGGGTCTTGAAGATGAAAACCCATTTTTTGAGCTTAAAAAAGGCTTTAAAGAGCTAACAAGCTTAGGTGTAAGTTGTATTGTTATTCCGTGTAATACCGCGCATTACTGGTACGACGCGCTCACTAAAAATGCCGATGTACACACCATTAGCATTGTAAAAAGCGTTATAAAACAAGTAAAAGCCACGGGCAAACAAAAGGTTGGTATTTTAGCCACTACCGCTACGCTTAATATGGGCATTTACCAAAATGCGTTTAAGCAGCACAATATTGATTTTGTTGAACCAAACTCTCAGCAACAAGCAGCCATAATGGATGGGATAACCGCCGTAAAAGCGGGCGATTTAAATAAAGGTCGCCACTTGTTAAGCAAGGCATACGACTTAATGCTTGCTCAAGGTGCTGACTGCGTGTTGTTTGGCTGTACCGAAATACCGCTTGTGTTAAATGAACAAGCTAAACACTCGCCAGACACCTGCCTAGATACCATTGCTATTTTAGCGCAAGAGTGCGTTAACTGGGCATATGCAAACGCCCATCAATCAACGCTCTCAAGTGTGGCATAGAAAATATCAGTTTAAACTAGAGCTAATTAATTTAGCTCTTTAGTAAAGCGTTTTCGATAGCGCTTTGTAAGCTTTGCAGCGCGCATTTGGTCACTTATTAAAGTAAAAATAGCCGAGGCATTTGCTTTAACGCGTTTGCCTTGGCCCACTCGGCGAATTTGCCTTTTTACCAGCGCCATAGTGGCAAGCCCTGCAAGGGTTTTGTCTTTAAAGGTAACACGCGGCATAAGCAGGTTTTGCGTTGGCTGTGTTTGCCAGCAATTAACTAAATTAGGCTGATAAGCCAGTGCCGTGGCCATACCAACGAGCGCTACGCTTGAGCTAATTACTTTATTTGCCACATCTAATCGGCTAATGCCACCGGTGGTCATAATAGGTATGGTTGATTGCTCGCTAATTGCTTTGGCAAATTCCAAAAAGTACGCCTCACGTGCAAGTGTACGCTCATCGCCTGTTTGTCCTTGCATAGCCGGTGCTTCGTAACTGCCGCCCGAAAGCTCTACAAAATCAAGCTTTAATGCACTAAGCATATTAACAACTGCTTGCGCATCATGCGGTTCAAAGCCGCCGCGCTGAAAATCGGCTGAGTTTAACTTAACCGATACCGAAAAACCGGCGCTGCATTGCGCTTTAATACTACGTGTTATTTCAAGTAATAATCGCGCGCGATTCTCAAGGCTACCGCCCCATTCGTCATCACGCTTATTAGTTAGTGGAGATAAAAACTGCGCTAATAAATAGCCATGTGCAGCGTGTATTTGCACGCCATTAAAACCTGCTTTTTCGGCCTGTTGCGCTGTATGGGTAAAACGAGCGATAACATCACTAATCTCGCTTTTATCCATAGCTGTTGGCTGGGCAAATAAGTGAGAGTGCTTACCCATATTAAGCGCAATATCAGAGGCACTTAGCGCTTTACCGCCCATTTTTTTAAATACTTGGCGGCCAGGGTGATTTATTTGCATCACAATTTTACAGTCGTTTTGTTGCCCTAAACGAGCAAGCTCTGCAAAAGGCGTTATATCGGTTTGCTGCTCAAGGGCAAGGCCGCCAGGCCCTGTCATTGCAAGGTGGTCAACCATAACATTGCCGGTAATAATTAACCCGCACCCGCCTTTTGCCCATTCGTTGTATACATTTTTAAGCACTTGCGATGGCGTTAGGTCGGCCTCTGCGAGGTTCTCTTCCATAGCGGCTTTTACTACTCGGTTTTTAAGCGTTAAACCGCTTGGTAGGGTAAAGGGCGTAAATACAGCAGATTGTTCAAACTCAGACATAAATATAAACCATAAATTGACATTACAGGCACTATAACCTTAAAGTCAGCTTTAAGGTCAACCCGCTTTTTATAGTAGAGGCAATAATGAAAATAGGTGAACTAGCTAAGCACTCGGGTATTGCAGCAAGCACCATACGGTATTACGAAAGTATAGGGCTGCTGCCACCCGGTACGCGAAATAACAACGGGTATAGGCAATACGACAAAGCCAGTGTAGAGCAGCTTAAAATGATTAAGTTTGCACAAAGTTTAGGGTTTTCGCTTGAAGAAATCCCCTCCCTACGTAAGCCTAATGAGGAGCTAGATCACAACGCCATTATTGAGCGCCTCACTCAAAAACAACATGAAGCTAATGCACTAATTGAGCAGCTACAGCGTAAGTCTGAGCGTATTGGTAATTTAATTACAGTGCTTAATGCAAACTGGTCTAATGGAGAGTGTATTGGCGATGAAAAAATAAATGAGTTATTGAATGAGGTGGAGTATTAAAGGCGTAAGCGAGTACATGTGAGCTTTAGTTGTATTAGTTTTGCGGCGCTTTACCATGAAAATTGATATAAAGCTTTTGTAAGTTGCCAGGCATTAGAGGCCAACCAACCGCAATAGTATGAGAACTTGCGCCCCAAAATAATGTTTCTACGTAATATACGTCTATGTATTCAATTACTTTTGCCTCAGCATTTACTAGCTTTTCAGCCATAAAACTTAAATAACGCTGGGCTTGCTCCACATAGCCAAGAGCAAAAGCGTGTGTTGTGGCTTTAGAAAACGTCTCCATTTTATACGTGGTTTCACCTTCATCATATATGCTCAGCAACGCTTTAACTTAAGGGAATTGAGCAGTGATTTCGTGCAATAACTTATAAATTACAACATCCGTTTTCATCAATTGAACTCCGCGCTTAAAAGTCCAAAGCATTTTAAGTCGTGAAATTGCCCTTTCCAAAAACCACTTTGGCGCCTTGTGCCTTCTTCACAAAAGCCGAGCTTTATTAAAAGCGCCTCTGATGCGTTATTTCCTGGTACTGTGTCGGCTTGAATTCGATTTAAAGCACCGCAACTTAGCAATCCATCAAAGGCAGCTTTTATAATCATATGAATAGCCTCAAAAGCATAGCCTTTACCCCAATACTGGCTATTAAGGTCGTAACCAATAAATGCGTGCTTCATTGGTACTGACCAACTATTAAAACCGCAAGTACCTATTAACTCATCAGTATTTTTTAAACGGATAGCCCAGCGGATCCCTTCTCCATTTTTATACCGAATATTGAAAAATTCGATTAACTTATCGGCCTGAGAAACTTGAGTAAAGGGCGCCAGATCATAGTATTTAGTAACACCTTGGTCTGAAAAAAGAGCAAAAATAGCGTCTCTATCCTCATAATTTATAGGGGTTAACGCTAACCTTTGCGAATTGAGTAAGGGGAAAACCATTAACCTTCCTTTTGATGTATAAAACAGTAGAGATAAATCGAACTTAATCCAGCTCTAATTGGGCTTTTTCTACGCTTTCGTTTGGTAGCTCTTTTTGAACCGATACACCTAGCTCTTTAAATTCTGAAGCTTGTTTAATTAAGTTACCTTTACCACGGTAAAGCTGTGAAAAGGCTTTATCGTAGCTTTCTTTTGCGCGGTCTAGTTGCTTGCCAACACCTTCCATACTCGTTAAAAAGCCATTGAGCTTGTTATAAAAGCGCTCTGCACGATTCGCCAGCTCTTTAGAGTATTTAGTTTGCTCTTCAAAGCGCCACAGCTGTTTAACAATATTAAGGCTTGTAAGCAGAGTCGTTGGTGTAGCAACTAAAATGTTTTTTTCGATAGCTTGTTGGTAAATATCGCTTTGATATTTAAGCGCCTCAACAAATGCAGATTCTATAGGCACAAACATAATAACTACTTCAGGCGAATTTATACCTGGGAGACGATCGTACGATTTACTGGCAAGCTCGTTAATACGCGCGGTAACTGCATTTACATGCTCTTTAATTGCTTGGCTAGCCTCTAGCTCGTTTTCGGCATTAACGTAGCGGGTATAAGCATTTAGCGATGTTTTAGCATCAATCACTAAGTGGCGGCCCTGAGGTAAATACACCACTACGTCGGGGCGCAGTCGACCGTCTTCGGTATTAAACGATACTTCGCGTTTGTAGTCAGTACCCGCGCGCAGGCCTGCGCTGTCGAGTACATTTTCGAGCATTAGTTCGCCCCAATTACCTTGGGTCTTTTTTTGCCCTTGTAAGGCATTACTAAGTTTATCGGCTTGCTCTGTAATAGCTTGGCTTTTAGCTTGCAAGTGCAGTAGCTCAGTTTTTAGGGCAGCACGTTGTTTTAAGTCTTCAACGTGAATAGATTCCATTTTATCTCTAAAGCCTTTTAGCTCCCCTTGAACTGGCTTTAATAGTTGCTCAATGCTTTCTTGGTTTAGGGTTTTAAAGCTTTGCGATTTTTCTTCTAAAATTTTATTAGCTAAGTTTTCAAACTCTTTTTTAAGCACATTTTTGCTTTGCTCTATTTGTGCAAGCTGCTCGGTAAAGTTTTGCTGCTTTTGCTCAAGCGTAGTTCGCATATTATTAAGCTCAATATCGCGCTGGTTATATTGCTCTCGCAAGGCACTAAGTTCGCCTTCGGCTTTACGCCAAAAATGGTTGTATTGAACACTTTGTTTTTCTTGCTCGCTAAAGCGAGTTTTAAAATGCTGCGCTTCATCGCGTTGCTCTTGATGTGACTGCTCGAGCAGCTCGTGCTCATCAAATAAGGCCGTGTATTGCAGCTGTTTATTGTCGTACTGGTTTTGTAATAACGATAACTGTTGCTGTTGCTCGCTAATGTGTTGTTTTAATTTATTACGAGAAGGGAGCGACACTAGGCCATATAGTACGAGCCCTGTTGCAAGCCCTGCGCTGGCACTTAACCAATCTATATGCGTTAATAGCTGAGTAAACATAAAATAAACTTATAAAATTTAGAGACATGCCATCATAACGAATAAAGGTAGTGGGGGGTAGGGGCGTAACATTTACTAAAGGCATAAAAAAGCCAGCTAAAAGGGCTGGCTCAATCATTACTAAATTTAGTAACCAATCAGGGAAATCAACATGAAGCTTG